>NZ_JAGYGG010000012.1:0-163509 GCF_019947335.1 Pseudomonas sp. BF-R-24 | reverse complement strand
ACCCTTGCCTCTGGCTAACACTTCCCCTTGCCGGGTGTGTAGAGGACTTTCACCTCCAAGTCACCAGCGAGGCCACCACAGCCAAGCTGGTTGCGCTTACGCGCAACGCGCCATGCCTGGCGCACAAGCAAAAGGCCCGCAGCGATGCGGGCCTTTTTTTGTCTGCTGGAATGTTTCGGTGTTTTTAGGGCCTCTTCGCGAGCAAGCCCGCTCCCACAGGGGATCGCGGTCAAATGTGGGAGCGGGCTTGCTCGCGAAGGGGCCAGTGCAGCTAACCGCTCCTACCGGCTGGAAACCCGATACACCCGCTCCTCAAGCCGCGTGACACCCGCCTCCAGGAATTTCCCGCTCTCGCTCAACACATCCTGATCTTCCAGGATCTTCAGCGCCCATGAGCCCCCGAACAACCGCCGCACCTCATCATCGAGCACAGCAAACGGCGGGCCGGACATTTGCGCCTGGTCATAGTCCAGGGTAATCACCAGGCCATGGGACTCCTTCGGCAATATCCGCTTCAAATGGGCGGCGTAGCGCTCTCGCATTTCCGCCGGCAGCGCGATCAACGCCGCGCGATCATAAAGCGCGGAGCAGTCGGCCACATCGCCTGCCGTCAGCTCGAAGAAATCGCCGCACCACAGCTCAATGGAACCTGCCCGATAAACCTTGAACGGCCCCTGCTCGCTGATGGCCGGATCAAAGCCATGTTCGCTGAAAAACTCCTCGACGGCTTTTTCCGACAGTTCGACTCCCAAGACCTCATGGCGTTGATGGGCGAGCCATAGCAAATCCAGGCTTTTTCCACATAACGGCACCAACACGCGTGCGCCTTCTTCAAGGCTTAACGCTGGCCAGAACCGCTTCAGATGAGGGTTCACCTGCGGCAGATGAAAGCCGATCTGGTTCGCCGCCCATTTCTTGTGCCAAAACTCCGGCTGCATAAATAACCCCGAAAATTCGATCAAAACACTCTAAAACTTATATTAGATTTAGATTAATGATCTGACTGAAGATGTTGCATCTTAACTCTCAGGAGCTCATTCATGTTCCCCAGCTTGTACATATCCCACGGCTCCCCCATGCTCGCCCTGGAACCCGGCGCCAGCGGGCCGGCACTTGCCCGCCTGGCCACCGAGATACCGAAGCCCAAGGCCATCGTGATTGTTTCCGCGCACTGGGAAAGCAATGAGCTGCTGGTCAGCGGCAATCCACAACCGGAAACCTGGCATGACTTCGGGGGCTTCCCCAAAGCCCTGTTCGAAGTCCAGTACCCGGCTCCCGGCGATCCACGACTCGCCGCCGAGGTTGCCGAACTATTGAAAACCGCTGGCTTTGCTGCACGTATCGACAGCAATCGGCCTTTCGACCATGGCGTCTGGGTGCCTTTATCGCTGATGTATCCGCAGGCAGACATCCCGATTGTCCAGGTTTCATTGCCCACCCGTGGCGGTCCCGCCCTGCAGACCCGTGTTGGCCACGCGCTGGCCAGCCTGCGCGAGCATGGCGTCCTGCTGATCGGCTCCGGCAGCATCACTCACAACCTGCGGGAACTGGACTGGCATGCCGGCCCCGAGAGCGTTGAGCCCTGGGCCCTGGCGTTTCGCGACTGGATGATCGACAAACTCGCAGCGAACGACGAAGCCGCGCTGCACGACTATCGCGCGCAGGCGCCAAACGCTGTACGCAATCATCCGAGTGATGAGCACTTGTTGCCGTTGTACTTTGCCCGCGCCGCTGGCGGGCAGTTCAGCGTTGCTCACCAAGGGTTCACCATGGGAGCGCTGGGCATGGATATTTACCGCTTCGGCTGACAGACAGACCGAGTTGCCCCCATCGCGAGCAGGCTCGCTCCCACATTTGATCTGCGGCACCTGTGGGAGCGAGCCTGCTCGCGAATGCCGCGCCGCCGATTGAAAGGCAAAAAAAATCCCCGAACCAGTCGGGGATTTTTTATGTTCGGTCAATCAGCCCGAGAGCGGATCAATCTTCGCGGTAGCGACGCAGCTTCAACTGCTTACCGGCAACGCGAGTGTCCTTCAGCTTGGTCAGCAACTTCTCCAGACCATCTTCCGGCAGCTCGACGAGGCTGAAGCTGTCACGCACCTGGATGCGACCGATCGCTTCACGCGCCAGGCCACCTTCGTTGAGGATGGCGCCCAGCAGGTTCTTGGCGGCGATACCGTCACGCGCGCCCAGCGCGGTACGGCAACGTGCACGGCCTTCGCCCAGTGGCATCGGAGCGCGACGCTCGCGGTCACCACGCTCAGGACGATCACCGGAGCGCTCAGGACGATCACCACGCGGTGCATTGTTCGGCACCAGTGGACGCTCTTTCTCGATAGCGGCCAGGTTCAGCGCTTGACCGTTGGTAGCCTTGCGCAGCAGGGCTGCGGCCAGGGCACGCGGGCTGCAACCGATGTCGGCGGTCAGGCGATCGAGCAGATCACCGTGGGTCGATTCGGCTTCAGCCACCAGCGGCGACAGGCTGTTGGTCAGCTTCTTGATGCGCGCATCCAGAACGGCTTGAGCGTCCGGCAGGCGAACTTCAGCAACCTTTTGACCGGTTACACGCTCGATCACTTGCAGCATGCGGCGCTCACGCGGAGTCACCAGCAGCAGTGCACGACCTTCGCGACCGGCACGGCCGGTACGGCCGATACGGTGAACGTAGGACTCTGGGTCGTACGGCATGTCAACGTTGAACACGTGAGTGATGCGCGGAACGTCCAGGCCACGAGCGGCAACGTCGGTCGCCACAACGATGTCCAGACGGCCATCCTTGAGGGAGTCGATCACGCGCTCACGCTGGTTCTGGGCGATGTCACCGTTCAGCGCAGCGGCTTTGTAGCCTTTGGCTTCCAGGGCACTGGCCAGGTCCAGGGTCGCTTGCTTGGTGCGTACGAACATGATCAGGGCGTCGAAATCTTCCACTTCCAGCAAGCTGAGAACGGCCGAAGTCTTCTGGTCAGCGTGAACCAGCAGGTGAGCCTGCTCGATCGCGGTAACGGTCTGGGTCTTGCTCTGAATCTTGACGTGCTTCGGATCGCGCAGGTGGCGTTCGGCGATGGCACGGATCGATTGCGGCAAGGTAGCCGAGAACAGTACGGTCTGACGGGTTTCCGGCATGGCCTTGAAGATAACTTCCAGGTCGTCCATGAAGCCCAGCTTGAGCATTTCGTCGGCTTCGTCGAGAACCAGGTGGTTCACGGTCGCCAGTACTTTTTCGTCGCGACGCAGGTGGTCGCACAGACGGCCCGGAGTGGCGACAACGATTTGCGCGCCATTACGGATTGCTTTCAGTTGTGGGCCCATCGGCGCGCCGCCGTAGACAGCCACAACAGTCACGCCCGGCATTTGCTTGGCGTAGGTTTCGAAAGCGGTTGCAACTTGTAGCGCCAACTCACGAGTTGGGGCCAGGATCAGAGCTTGCGGCTCGCGCTTGGACGGATCAATGCGGTGCAGAATTGGCAGGGCAAAGGCAGCGGTTTTACCGGTACCGGTTTGCGCCTGACCAATCATATCGTGACCGGCGAGAATGATCGGGATCGACTGCTGCTGAATGGCCGAAGGCTCTTCATAGCCGGTAGCGACTACTGCAGCGACAATATTTGGATGAAGTTCAAGAGCGGCGAAGCCGCCGATTTCCTGGGTCATGGGTCTGCCTCTAAGTGCATCCGCAAAGACCCATGCTCCAAAGCTGCACATGCCGTGTTGAGACTCAAGAGTCGCCCTGGCAGCTTTGTCGGCGGGGATTTGCGAAAACGAATGAATGAAAAGAATCGTCAAGGAAGAGTCCGCTGGGCGGACGTGCAGCCGAAGCTGGCTTCGGGGAATTGCGCTACCTAAACGCGGCCCGGTTAAAGGCCGGCGCGCACTATACCGGAATTCGCCCAAAAAGGGAGCTTTTTTTATCGGAAATCCACCGGATACACCGTTGTGTAACAGGCTTTGCGAATAATCGGTCAGCCGTCTATTTTTCAAAGGCCCGGCCCTGCGGGTGATAGCGCTAAAACGGTTCACCCTTTGCCGTGCAGACCGTCGGTCTGGCACGCCTTTCCCACCCCGAGGACCGCTCCATGAATCAGCCCAGCTCCAGTCGAGTCAGCCGCGAACGGCATGGTCATGTGTTCCTGATCGGTCTGGATCGGGTGGCCAAGCGCAATGCCTTCGATCTCGACCTGCTCAACGCGTTGAGCCTGGCCTATGGCGAGTTCGAAGCCGACAGCGAGGCGCGGGTGGCGGTGGTGTTCGCTCATGGCGAACACTTCACCGCCGGGCTCGACCTGGTCAATGCCAGCGTCACACTGACAGATGGCTGGCAGGTTCCACCCGGCGGCTGTGATCCGTGGGCGGTGTTCGCAGGTCCCAGGGTCAGCAAACCGGTAATCGTCGCCGCCCAGGGCTACTGCCTGACCATCGGCATCGAGTTGATGCTGGCCGCCGACATCAACCTGTGCGCCAGCAACACCCGGTTCGCGCAAATGGAAGTGCAACGCGGAATCTTCCCGTTCGGCGGCGCCACCCTGCGCCTGCATCAGGTCGCCGGCTGGGGCAATGCCATGCGCTGGTTGCTGACCGGTGATGAATTCGACGCCCGTGATGCCTTGCACCTGGGTCTGGTGCAGGAGGTCATGGCCAGTGAGGACTTGCTGCCCCGGGCGATTGAATTGGCCGAACGGATCGCCCGTCAGGCACCGCTTGGGGTGCAGGCGACGCTGATGTCTGCGCGACAGGCCCGGTATGAAGGGGAAACCGCGGCGGCACAGGCGTTGCCGCAGCTAGTCAAAAAGTTGATGGCTACCGAGGACGTCAAGGAAGGTGTGCGGTCGATGGTGGAGCGGCGGCCGGGTGTCTTCAAAGGGCTTTAGCCTTGTATTGCCAGTAAGAAAGCTATCGCGAGCAAGCTCGCTCCCACAGGGGATCGCGGTCAAATGTGGGAGCGAGCCTGCTCGCGATGGGGCCATCACTGACAACTCAGGTAGCTGGGCGAATCGCCTTGATCAACGAATCCAGCGAGTACCCCAACCGCGGCGCCAGCGCTTCGGCGCGGGCGATCAGGCCGTCCATGTCCAGTTCCTGGTCCAGCTCCGACGGCACGATCAGAATCACGTTGCCCTCCTTCACCGGCAGCTCCCAGTAATGTCGGTGATACAAACCGCGCAACAAGGCGGCGCCCAGGGGTTTGCCATCGTCGGTCGCCCACTGATTGATGACCAGCCAGCCACCCGGATTCAATCGCTTCTGGCAGTTTTCCAGAAAGCTCCAGGCCAGATGACCGACACCCGGACCGACATCGGTATAAAGGTCGACGAAAATCAGGTCGGCCGACTCAGCGGTGTCCAGCAGTTCCAGCGCATCGCCAACGCGGATGTACAGACGCGGATCGTCATCCAGCCCCAGATATTCAATAGCCAGGCGCGGTACGTCCGGGCGTAGTTCGATGGCTTCGACATCTTCCAGCGGCAGGAACTTGAGGCAGGCCTGGGTCAGCGTCCCGGCGCCGAGGCCGAGAAACAGCGCACTTTCCGGTTGCTGGTGGCACAGCGCACCAATCAGCATCGCCCGGGTGTAGTCGTACTCGAGCCAGCTCGGATCGGCCGTGAACACGCAGCTTTGCTCGATGGCATCACCGAACTCGAGAAAACGGTAATCGGCCACTTCCAGCACACGAATCACGCCGAACTCGTCCTGTACCTCGGCGAGCAGATGCTCGACGCGCTCCTCAGTCATTTCATCTCCTGATCGTCACCGGGGCCGGCAACGCAATAACACCGCGTGTAGAGAGCGGCAAAGGCGAGATTGTCGGCGAAGCGACAGGAACAGGTCACGCACTAATTTGCTGATAACATGGACGTCCGAGCGAAAACACTAGAGACCGTGATGAGCCAACCCTGGAGCCCTGACAGCTGGCGCGCCCTGCCGATCCAGCAACAACCCCGATACCCCGACGCCGCGCATCTGCAGCAGGTCGAGCAGACCCTGGCCAGCTATCCGCCACTGGTGTTTGCCGGTGAAGCCCGGGAGTTGCGCCGTCAGTTTGCCGAGGTGACCCAGGGCCGCGCGTTTCTGTTGCAGGGTGGCGACTGCGCCGAAAGCTTCGCCGAATTCTCCGCGGCGAAAATCCGCGACACCTTCAAGGTGTTGTTGCAGATGGCGATCGTGATGACCTTTGCCGCCGGTTGTCCGGTGGTCAAGGTCGGGCGCATGGCCGGGCAGTTCGCCAAGCCCCGTTCGGCCAATGACGAAACCATCGATGGCGTGACCTTGCCCGCCTACCGTGGCGACATCGTCAACGGCATCGGTTTCGACGAAAAAAGCCGCGTGCCGGACCCGGAACGCCTGCTGCAGTCCTATCACCAGTCCACCGCCACCCTGAACCTGTTGCGTGCATTTGCCCAGGGCGGTTTTGCCGATCTGCACCAGGTGCACAAGTGGAACCTGGACTTCATTGCCAACTCGGCGCTGGCGGAAAAGTACAGCCACCTGGCCGACCGTATCGATGAAACCCTGGCATTCATGCGCGCCTGCGGCATGGACAGCTCGCCGCAGTTACGCGAAACCAGTTTCTTCACCGCCCACGAAGCGCTGCTGCTGAACTACGAAGAAGCCTTCGTGCGTCGCGACAGCCTGACCAACGACTACTACGACTGCTCGGCCCACATGCTGTGGATCGGCGACCGCACCCGTCAGCTGGACGGCGCCCACGTCGAATTCCTGCGCGGGGTGAACAACCCGATCGGGGTCAAGGTCGGCCCGAGCATGAACCCGGACGACCTGATTCGCTTGATCGACGTGCTCAACCCGCAGAACGATCCGGGTCGCCTGAACCTGATCGCGCGGATGGGCGCAAACAAGGTCGGCGATCACTTGCCGCAGCTGATCCGCGCCGTCCAGCGCGAAGGCAAGCAGGTGCTGTGGAGTTCGGACCCGATGCACGGCAACACCATCAAGGCCAGCAGCGGCTACAAGACCCGCGACTTTGCACAGATCCTTGGCGAGGTGAAGCAGTTCTTCCAGGTACACGAAGCCGAAGGCAGTTATGCCGGGGGTATCCACATTGAAATGACCGGGCAGAACGTGACCGAGTGCATCGGTGGTGCGCGCCCGATTACCGAGGATGGCTTGTCGGATCGCTATCACACCCACTGCGACCCGCGGATGAATGCCGATCAGTCGCTGGAGCTGGCGTTTTTGATTGCTGAAACCTTGAAGCAGGTTCGGCGCTAGATTTTGCTTCTCTGATAGACCGCCATCGCGAGCAAGCTCGCTCCCACACTTGATTTGTGAACGACACAGAACCAATGTGGGAGCGAGCTTGCTCCGGGCGGCGATCCGACGATGGCGTCAGTTCAAACACCGCCAATTTGTGCCAGTGCCACCCGCAACCTCGCCGCACTCGCCCGCGGGCAATTCAGCTGAACCTGTGCCAGCCCCAGCCAATCCGCCATCTGCCGCAGATTGACCGCCAACGCCAACATCCCCTCGTCATCCAGCCCCGCCTCCTCCTCATGCACCGCATGCACCGCCAAACGGCCCGCCCCCCGTTCGGCGCGCAGATCGACTCGTGCGGCAATCCGTTCGTTGTGCAAAAACGGCAGGACGTAATAGCCGTACACCCGTTTGTCCGGCGGCGTGTAGATCTCCAGCCGATAGCGGAAATCAAACAGCCGCTCGGTCCGGCTGCGTTCCCAGATCAACGAATCGAACGGCGAAAGCAAGGCACTGGCCACGACTTTACGCGGCACTTTTGGCTCGGGCAGACAATAGGCCGGTTGTCGCCAGCCCTGGACTTCGCAGGTCAGCAATTCCCCGGCCTCGACCAACTCGGCCAAACGTGGACGACTGTCCGCAGGGTTCAAGCGGAAATAGTCACGCAAATCCTTCTCCGTACCGACCCCCAAGGCCGTTGCCGCATGCCGCAACAGGCCGCGCTGGGCCTCGCCTTCACTCAGGACGGGGTGCGCAAGCACCGCCGAGGGAATCACTCGCTCCGGCAGATCGTAGAGCCTTTCGAATCCGCGCCGTCCGGCAACAGTCACTTCACCGGCAGCGAACAACCATTCCAGCGCATGCTTTTCCGCGCTCCAGTCCCACCAGGGGCCGGCCCGTTCCTGACGGGTCGACAGGCTGCCGGCCCCCAGCGCGCCCTGCTCCTCGACCGAGGCCAGCACCCGGCGAATTGTGTCCTGTTGCTCACGACCGAAGCGCGCCAGCTGCTGATAAATGTCCTCGCCACGTCTGGCACGCTGCATGCGCCAGCGCATCAGCGGGAACATGGAAAGTGGCAACAACGAGGCTTCATGGCCCCAATACTCGAACAACGTACGGCACCGGCCCTGACTCCAGGCAGCCTGGTCGAGCAAATCGGAAGAGTAGTTACCGAGACGGGAAAACAGCGGAAGGTAGTGCGAGCGCACCAATGCATTGACCGAATCGATCTGCAAAATGCCCAGCCGTTCGATCAGGCGATTGAGCGCAACAGCCTTGATCGCCGTTGGCGGCGACCGCCCGTTGAACCCTTGGGCGGCCAGCGCCAGACGCCGAGCCTGTTTGAGGGTAAAGGACAACGTTGCGGGCATGGGTGCCTCCTTGTCTGCTCGCAACCTACCTCACCGGTAAGGGGTTTGTGTAGCGTGGCATTCATCATTTATGCATCGGGTCATTCCAGAACGGCTTGATCGACTCGTTCTCCACATCCGCACGGCTCATGCCGATGTCCTTGAGTGCTTCGTCGCTCAAGCTCGCCAACAATTCGCGCTCGCGATGCAATTCGTACCAGCGGCCGACCTTGTGCAGCAGATCGGATATCACGTGAATCGAGTGTTTTTCTGATCCTTGGAACTCGTGTTGACCTTTCATCTTGTTGCCCTCCGTTTGGATGGCTCCAGTCTCGCGCCGGGTCTAAGATCAATCCAACGAATGTTTCTGATGTCACATATCTCGGAGATTGATGGATGTCCGCCTACCCGAGTATCGATACCGAAGTGTTGCGCACCTTCGTCGCCATCGCCGACCAGGGCGGCTTTACCCGCGCCGGCGAAATCGTCAACCGCACCCAGTCCGCCGTCAGCATGCAGATGAAACGACTGGAAGAAGATGTGCTGCAGCGTCAGTTGTTCCAGCGCGACGGGCGGCAGGTACGACTGACGGCTGAAGGCCAGGTGCTGCTCGGCTATGCGCGACGCATCCTCAAGCTGCACAGCGAGGTCTTCAATACCTTGCGTGAGCCCGACATGGTCGGCACGGTGCGTATCGGCACGCCGGACGATTATGTGATGCGGTTCCTCCCGGGGATTCTGCGCCGGTTTGCCCAGTCTTACCCGCTGATTCAGATAGAAGTGCACTGCGAATCATCCAAACAACTGCTGATGCGCCAGGACCTCGACCTGTCCATCGTGACCCGTGAACCGGGCAGCGAAATCGGCCAGTTGTTGCGCAAGGAACGTTTTGTCTGGGCCGAAGCGCAATGCTACAGCGCTCATGAGCAGACGCCGCTGCCACTGGCAATGTTCAACAGTGATTGTTTCTGCCGCCTGTGGGCCTGCAATGCCCTGGATGCCCGGGGGCGCGATTACCGGGTGGCGTACAACAGCGACAGCCTGTCGGCGATCATGGCCGTGGTCAGCGCCGGCCTGGCCGTCACGGCGCAACTTGAAAGCCTGATCACCGCGGACATGCGCATCCTCGGTGAGGCCCAGGACCTGCCGCTGCTGCCCGAGGCCAGCATCATGCTGGTGCGCAACCTGCATAACCCGTCCCCCATCACCGAGTGCCTGGCCGAACACATCATCGAAGGCTTCAAACTTTGAAGGCGAGCATCACCGCACAGAACACCAGGAACCCGCAAAACAGCCCACGCAGCAGCCGCTCCGGCAATGCGTGGGCAACCTTCACGCCCCAACTGATGCTCATCAGCCCACCGACCGCCAAGGGCAAGCCGATCACCCAACTGACCTGATGGTGCACGGCGTAAGTCACCAGCGTCACCCCCGTACTCGGCAAGGCCAGCGCCAACGACAGCCCCTGCGCAACCACTTGGCTCGTGCCGAACAGACTGGTCAGCACCGGTGTCGCCACCACCGCGCCCCCCACGCCGAACAACCCGCCCATCGTGCCGGATGCAGCGCCAAGCAGGCCCAGCCAGGGCCATGAGTAGTTCATCTGCGAAGCCGGCGGAGCACTGGCGGCGAACATGCGAACGAGGTTGTACGCCGAGAGTGCGATCAGAAACGCGACAAAGCCTATGCGCATGGTTTGCGCATCAATGCCCACCGCCCAGATCGACCCGAGCCAGGCGAAGCAGAACCCCATGATGGCCAGCGGTAACGCGTGGCGCAGTTCGATCCGGTTGCGCTGATGATAGCGCCACAGCGCCAGCATCACGTTCGGCACCACCATCACCAGCGCGGTGCCTTGGGCAATCTGCTGATCGAGCCCGAACAGCACGCCCAGCAGCGGAATGGCGATCAGGCCGCCGCCGATGCCAAACAAACCGCCGAGCGTGCCTAACGCAGCGCCGAACACCAGATACATCAAGAACTCAATCACCGTATTTTCCCCGTTGCCGTCAGGACTTTGATCCTACGCAGTTGCTTCTGGCGCGGAAACGCACAGCATCGCACAATGGCTGTGCCAAATTCGCACAAGCACAAACCTGCCATGAACCCCAATCAACTGACCGACCAACTGGCCTTGTTCCTCGACGTGCTGGAAACCGGCAGTTTTTCCGCCGCCTCGCGCCGTCATCCGCTAACCCCTTCGGCCGTGGCACGGCGTATCGACAGCCTGGAAAGCGCGGTCGGCAGTCAGCTGTTCCTGCGCAGCACGCATGCGGTACGCGCCACGCCGGCAGGATTGGCCTTTGCCGAGCGCGCACGGCGGATCGTCGCCGAATTGCGCCTGGCCCGGGCCGAGGCGGTGTCCCTGAGCAGCGCGCCGAAAGGCCTGATTCGTATCGATGCGCCGGCAGCCTTTGGTCGCCGGCACCTGGCACCGGTGATTGCCGATTTCCTGATGCTCTACCCCGGGCTCGATGTGCAGCTGCACTTGATCGACAGCTTCGTCGACATGCAGGGCCTGAACCTCGGCAAGGTCGATTTGGTGCTGCGCGCCGGGCAATTGGCCGATACCCGGCTGGTGGCCACGCCACTGGCGAGCATGGTGCGTATCGCCTGCGCCAGCCCTGATTATTTGCGGCGTCGCGGCGTGCCGACCGAGCCGACACAGCTGATCGAACACGACGGACTCGACTGGGATGGCCTGGCTCCGCCCTTCGCCTGGCGTTTCGAGCGCGACGGGCAAATGCAGTTGCACCGGCCGGCGCGGATCCGCATGAGCGCCAACAATGCCGAGGCGCTGGTGTGCGGCGCATTGGCCGGACTGGGTATCGCGCACCTGCCGACCTGGCTGGCCAGCGAATACCTGTTGCGGGGTGAGTTGCTGCCGCTGTTCTGCGACAGCGGTCTGCCGAAACCGGAAAGCACCGGCATCTACGCCTTGCGCCTGGAACAACAGCCCAACTCCCGTAGTCGCTTGTTGCTGGAGTACCTGAAAACCCGCTTCAGCCCGATTCCGCCCTGGGATCTGGTGCTGCAAACCCATTTGCAACGGCACTGATCAAAATTATCTGGCGCATTAAAGATTCGCCCGCTAGATTCTTCAGATCACAGATCAAGGCTTCGACATGACCACCGAGCGCAACACCCCGGACAACTGCGACAACCTGCTGCTGGACAATCAGGCGTGCTTCGCCCTGCATTCCACTTCGCTGATGATGACCAAGGTCTACAAACCCTTGCTGCAAGCGCTGGGCCTGACCTACCCGCAATACCTGGCGATGATGGTGTTGTGGGAAAAGGACGGTTTGACCGTAGGTGAAATCAGCACGCGGTTGCTGACCGATCCTGGCTCGTTGACGCCGCTGCTCAAGCGCCTGGAAGCCGAAGGCCTGCTCAGCCGAACCCGCAGCCGCGAAGATGAGCGGGTGGTGATCGTCGAACTCACCGAACAGGGCCGGGCGTTGCGCGACAAGGCCCGGGACATTCCCCAATGCATCCTCGGCGCCAGCGGGATGACCCTGGAGCGCCTGAAAAACCTGCAGGCGGAACTGCAGGAGTTGCGTCGCCACCTGCAAGACAGCCTCTAGTCTCCAAACCACCACAAATCCCTTGTGGGAGCGGGCTTGCTCGCGAAATCGGTGTTTCAGTCAACACAAGAGTCGACTGATCTATCGCCTTCGCGAGCAAGCCCGCTCCCACATTTGTTTTGTGCTGTACCGAAAGATCGGGCTCGCCACCTGCTTCTGAAAAAATCTCTGCTGAAAAAATCCCCCCTCGATAGCTCTAGTTCAATACTTTCAACCTAACCCCCCACAGCCTTGTGTCTTTTTTCAAATTTCTTTAAAAAATATCTTGCGCGCTAAACATTAGCGCGATACATTTATTTCGCACTTACTTAGCGCGCAAACATTTAGCGCAAAACAAACAAAACCCTGAACGAGGCTTTCACCATGCAAACTCTCTACACCGCAATCGCAACCTCCACCGGTGGCCGTGACGGTCGTGCGGTTTCCAGCGACAACATCCTCGACGTCAAGCTCGCCACGCCCAAAGAACTCGGCGGTGCCGGCGGCGCAGCCACCAACCCGGAGCAACTGTTCGCTGCCGGCTACTCCGCCTGCTTCATCGGTGCCCTGAAATTCGTGGCCAGCCAGACCAAGCGCAGCATTCCTAACGACGCTTCGATCACCGCTCATGTCGGCATCGGCCAGATCCCTGGCGGCTTCGGCCTGGACATCGACCTGCACATCAGCCTGCCGGGTCTTGAACAAGCCGATGCTCAAGCACTGGTCGATGCGGCCCACCAGGTCTGCCCGTACTCCAACGCCACCCGTGGCAACGTCGATGTGCGTCTGCACGTAACCGTCTAAGCGCTGACTACCCAGGCCCGAACAGGAAACGAACATGAACACTTTCAGCAAAGTCTTGACCGGTACCCTTCTCGCCTTGTCCATCAGCAACGCGTTCGCAGGTACCGGGGTTGAACACAACACCCAGGCGTTCCTCGACGTTCTCAACGCCGGAACCGGCAAGCCGATGGAGCAAATGACGCCCGCCGAGGCCCGCGCCGTGCTGGTGGGCGCGCAGGCCGGGGTGAAGCTGACGCTGCCAAAAGCCGATGTCAGCCAGAAGACCATTCAAGTCGACGGCCAACCGATCAGCCTGACCATCGTCCGGCCGGCCGGGGTCAAGGGCGAGCTGCCGGTGTTCATGTTCTTCCACGGCGGTGGCTGGGTGCTGGGGGACTTCCCGACCCACGAGCGGCTGGTGCGTGACCTGGTGACGGGTTCGGGTGCCGCGGCCGTATTCGTGAACTACACGCCGTCGCCGGAAGCGCATTACCCGGTGGCGATCAACCAGGCTTACGCCGCAACCCGATGGGTGGCCGAGCACGGCAAAGAGATCAACGTCGATGGCCAGCGCCTGGCAGTAGCCGGCAACAGTGTCGGCGGTAACATGGCGGCTGTGGTTGCGCTGATGGCCAAGGACAAGGGCACACCGGCGATCAGGTTCCAGGTGCTGTTGTGGCCGGTGACTGATGCCAACTTCGAAACCGCGTCCTACAACCAGTTTGCCGAAGGGCACTTCCTCACCAAAAACATGATGAAGTGGTTCTGGGACAACTACACCACCGACGCCAAGCAACGGAACGAGATCTACGCCTCGCCACTGCGCGCAACCACCGCCCAGTTGAAAGGATTGCCTCCAGCGCTGGTGCAGACCGCCGGAGCCGACGTGTTGCGCGACGAAGGCGAAGCCTACGCCCGCAAGCTGGACGAGGCCGGTGTGCCGGTGACCTCGGTTCGCTACAACGGCCTGATCCACGACTACGGTTTGCTCAACGTGGTGAGCCAGGTGCCAGCGGTGCGTTCGGCGATGCTGCAGGCTTCGCAAGAGCTCAAGGAACACCTGAAATAAAAACTGTGGGAGCGAGCTTGCTCGCGATAGCGGACTGTCAGGCAACATCTTTGTTGAATGGTCGGACGCCATCGCGAGCGAGCTCGCTCCCACAGGGTTTCTGGTTGAACCCGAAATCGAAGGCAAAAAAAAGCCCGACTCAATGGTCGGGCTTTTTCATTCCTGAAGCTGTGCTTATTTGGCACGGCCTTTGTAGGAACCGCCTTCGCGGGTATCGATCTCGATCATGTCGCCGATTTCGATGAAGTCAGCAACCGACAGCTCGGTACCGTTCTTCAGTTTGGCAGGCTTCATCACCTTGCCGGAAGTGTCGCCGCGAGCGGAACCTTCGGTGTAGTCAACCTGACGCACGATAGTGGTCGGCAGCTCTACGGAAACCAGACGCTCTTCGAAGAAGATCGCTTCGCAAACATCGGTCATGCCTTCTTCAACGAAAGGCAGAACGGCTTCGATGTCTTCAGCGTTCAGCTCGTACATGGTGTAGTCGGTGGTGTCCATGAACGTGTAGGTGTCGCCGCTGATGAAGGACAGGGTCGCTTCTTTGCGGTCGAGGATTACGTCGTCCAGTTTGTCGTCGGCGCTGTAAACGATCTCGGTCTTGTAACCGGTCAGCAGGTTTTTCAGCTTGGTCTTCATGATCGCGCTGTTACGACCAGACTTGGTGAATTCAGCTTTCTGAACCAGCCAAGGATCGTTTTCGAGACGAATCACGGTCCCGGGTTTCAGTTCTTTACCAGTTTTCATTGCGAATATCCGAATTTGGATGGGATTTACAAAAATCTAGGCCGCGTATCATATCCAATTTCCATAAAACTGTACCAGCGCCGTGGCAAGATCGGCCTGCAAGGCCTGCTCCAGACACCACGCCTCGGCGTGTTTTTCCAGCTCTGGCCAGTGTTTACGAGTGAATTGCCAGTGGTCGGCCATTTTTTCACCGGCGTTCCACGCCCGCCAGAGACCGCTGATCGCCTCCCGCGCAGGCGCAGATAACCCTTTTACATAAAGTTCGAGGAAGGCTTCGAGCTTGTCCAGGTGGATGTCTTCTTCCTGCCGGTAGATTTGCCAGAGAAATGGCCGGCCAGCCCATTGGGCGCGCACAAAGGAATCTTCGCCGCGCACGGCATTGAAATCGCAGCACCACAGCAACCGGTCGTACTGGTCCTGGCGGACGAATGGCAGCACTTGCACGGTCAAGGCATCACGCACATGCACGGCACCGGCCGCCAAACCCTGTATACCGAGCCAACGCTCGACGTCACCGAGAATCCGCCCTTCCGGCACCAGCAGATGAGTGGCAGTAGTATCGCCGGCCATTGCATCGAGCCAACTGGCCAGACCGGTGTTTTCGTAGGCAAACAATGAGATCAGCTGCGCGCCGGGCGCAGGATCAATTCCCAAACCTTGCAGGAATTTTCTTTGAGCCTGCGGGTTTTGCTGAAATTGCCGACGCCGTTCCAGCAACCCTCGCTCACGCAGCAGTCCGCCGGTGCCCTTCTTGAATCCTGGGAAGAAGAAGAACTTCTGCACGTTTTTGTACTTCACCGAGGGCAAACCGTGGCAGCCGATGACCCAGTCCTCGGCGCTCAGGTAATCCAGGTTCATCCACAGCGGCGTCTTCTCCCGTTCGGCCATGGCCTCCATATAGGCGCTCGGCAATTGGCAGGCAAATGCAGCAATCACCACATCGGCGGCTTCGGTCGGTTGCCACTCGGCTGGCCATTGGCGTACTTCGACGTCGTGCTGCCACTGCCTGGGAGCATGGATGTCGATTTCCGGGCACAGGCGCTCGAACGCTCGCAGGTCATCGACCCATAGACGCACCGCCAGCCCATGTTCGGCCACCAGTTGCCGGGCCAGTCGCCAGGTCACGCCGATGTCGCCGAAGTTGTCGACCACGGTGCAAAAAATATCCCAGCGGGTTTTCATTTCAGGCATTCCAGGCTCCCGTTGGCAAAGGCGCCGATTGTCCGCATAAATTACCCCGTGCAGAAGAGCCGACGGCGATTATTCTTCATGCGACAATCGCCACTCGCCAGTGACCTTTCGCCAAGAGGCAACCATGCCCCATCGCCCCACTCCGCGCCGATCCTTCCCGATCAGCCTCAGCGCCCTGCAACTGACCGGCAGTATCGCCCTCGGCATGTGGCTCGGGTTCATTGCCATTGTGTTGACCTGCTGGCTCGCGTCGCGCCTGCTTTTCAGCGAGCAACTCGCCCCGGTCGCGGCGGCGGTTGAACAGCTGGCCCAACCACCCGCAGCGGCTCAACCGCTGCCGAACATTCCGCCACAGAGCCCACTGTTCGAGCAATATGAAGAAAACCTGCGCAAGAACGAACAGCAGCAACGTCTTGATCAGGCACGCAGCAGCAGTCGCAACCTGGCCAACCCGAACTGTCAGTTCTGGCTGCAACAGGACCGGACTGCACCCAGCGAAAAAAGCCGCGCCAACGTCCTGCAATTCTGCGATTGATCATGAATAAGCAAACCGTCCACCAACTGATTATCGACAAGCTGCGGATCGATCTCGACATCGCCGAACGGGCCGCGCAAACCGCCTACGAAACGGCGACCCACGAAGAAAACATCGCCGAGAACAAGTACGACACCCTGGGGCTGGAAGCGTCCTATCTCGCGGCCGGGCAAGCCAGGCGGGTCGAGGAAATTCGCCAGTCACTGAGCCTCTGCCAGAACCTCGCCCTGCGTCCGTATGACGATCAGCGGGGCATCGAAGTGGGCGCGCTGCTGGGGCTGGAGGACGAAAAGGGGCGCGAACAATGGCTGTTTCTGGCCCCCGATGCAGCAGGGTTGAAGGTCGATCTGGTGGGGCAACTGATTACCGTCATCACCCCGCGCTCACCGCTGGGCAAAAGCCTGCTGGGCAAGTTCGAGGGCGATGAGGTGGAGATCATGGTAGCGGGCGCTCGGCAACAGTTCGCTGTCACCGAGGTGGTTTGACCGGCAGGAAACGCTATCAGTGAACGGGTAGTTCGACGCCTTCGAACAGCTCTTCCAGTTCCTGCTTGTTGTGACACTGAATGGCCTTGGCCATGACTTCGCGGGTCAGGTGCGGCGCGAACTTCTCGATGAAGTCACACATGAAACCCCGCAGGAAGGTGCCGCGACGGAAGCCGATCTTGGTTACGCTGGACTCGAACAGTTCGCTGGCATCGAGTACCACCAGGTCGCTATCGAGCTTGGTGTCGACAGCCATTTTTGCCACGATGCCTACGCCCAGACCCAGGCGAACATAGGTCTTGATCACGTCGGCGTCGGCGGCGGTGAACACCACTTTCGGCGTCAGGCCGCGATGGCTGAAGGCTTCGTCAAGTTTCGAACGGCCGGTAAAACCGAACACGTACGTCACGATCGGGTATTCGGCCAGCGCTTCGAGGGTCAGTTTCGACAGCTTGGTCAGCGGGTGGCCCTGAGGCACGACCACGCAACGGTTCCAGCGGTAGCACGGCATCATCACCAGATCACCGAACAGCTCGAGCGCTTCGGTGGCAATGGCGAAATCCACGGTGCCGTCAGCGGCCATTTCGGCGATTTGCATCGGCGATCCCTGATGCATGTGCAGGGCCACGTCCGGGTATTGCTTGATGAAATTGCTGATCACCGGCGGCAACGCATAACGCGCCTGGGTATGAGTGGTGGCAATCGACAGGGTGCCTTTCTTCTCGTTGGAGAACTCCTGGGCGATCTGCTTGATGCTTTCAACCTTGCGCAGAATCTCGCCAGCGGTGGTGATGATGCGCTCGCCGGCCGGGGTGACACGGGTCAGGTGCTTGCCGCTACGGGCAAAAACCTCGACGCCCAGTTCGTCTTCCAGCAGACGGATCTGCTTGCTGATGCCCGGTTGAGAGGTGTAAAGGCTTTGGGCTGTAGCGGAAACGTTGAGGTCGTGGTGCGCCACTTCCCAGATGTAGCGCAATTGTTGAAGCTTCATATGAATCCCTCAAAGCAGGTAGACGCCACGGGCATCAGCGACGGTATATAACTATATTAATGGCTCGAAGAATAAATCTAGAACTTTTTTATCAAATTGCCATTATTCGTGTTCTAGAGATCCCCTTGACGACGACGTTGCACCAGCGGCACCAGATAGACCGGCACCTTGGACAGTTGCAACACACGGGCGGCGGTTCGCCCCAGAGGCGTTTCCGCACCAGCACCATGGCTGTGACTACCTACGATCAACAAATCCACGGAGAGTTTCTGCGCCTGGTCCAGAATCACCTGCGACGGATCGCCCTGCAGCACCCGTACTGCCTGAATCCGCTCCAGGTCGTGTTCCCCTTCATCCCCCAACTCCTCACGAAAACTGTCGAGTACCCGCTGCTCGATACTGGCAATCACCGTATTGAGGCCCTGGCTGTGAAACTCGTTCAGCGCCTGTTCATCGAGATAACTTTGCAGCACCGATTCGGCAAACAACCCCATGGGTTCAACCGCATGCACGACATACAAACTGGCATTGAAGGTCCTGGCCAGTTCCAGGGCATGCTGCATCACCACGGGCGCGTACAGACCAAGGTCAGTGGCATACAGCATCGAACGAATCATATGACCTCCTCGACTGCCAACATGGCGGAGATTTGATTCAGCTTAGCAGTGCCTTGGCGACTACGACGTCCCGCGCAACGCATTGAACGGTGGGCTTAAACCTTTTGCTCGTTGCTTATGCCATGGGGCACATGACCGGTGGCGACGACTTCTCGGGCCAACTCGCAGTGACCGGCCTGATCGTCGAAAAACACGTCGGCCGCGAAGGCTTCGAGAAAGGCCGACTTGGTCAGGCCGCCGAGGAACAGCGACTCGTCGAGACGGATGTCCCATTCGCGCAACGTGCGAATGACCCGCTCATGGGCCGGCGCCGATCGCGCCGTGACCAGCGCGGTACGGATCGGACAGGTGTCCTCCGGGAACTCACGCTGCAACAGGTTGAGGGCCGCGAGAAACCCTTTGAACGGCCCACCGCGCAACGGTTCGCGGGCGGCCTCACGCTCGCTGGCCTGGAACGCCTCCAGACCACCGGCCTGATAAATGCGTTCCGACTCATCGGAAAACAGTACCGCGTCTCCATCGAAGGCAATGCGTAACTCGTCGCTGGCCGCACGGCTGGCACCGCCCGACAGAATGGTCGCTGCCGCGAACCCGGCGTCCAGTGCATTGCGCACGTCTTCGGCGTGGGTCGAGAGAAACAGGTCGCAGCCAAAGGCCTTGAGGTAGGGATACGGACTGCGCCCGCCGACAAAGGCCGCACGGGAAATGGCCAGTCCGTAGTGGTCAATCGAGTTGAACACCCGCAGCCCGGTGTCGGCGCTGTTGCGCGACACCAGAATCACCTCGACCCGGGCGCGGCCGAGGCTGTTGTTGAGGTTCAGGAGTTTCTGCACCAACGGGAAGGCATCGCCGGGCTCGAGGATTTCGTCTTCGTGTTCGATCTGATATTGCCGGTAGGCCTCGACGCCACTCAACAGGTAGACCTTGTGGCTTTCGCTCAGGTCGAACAGCGCCCGCGAAGAAATCGCCAGCACCAGCTTGTCGTCAATTGCCTTTGGCATGCCCTTCCCCCTCAGGTCGGTCGACTCAGGTATTGCGTCGATCAATGAAACTCAAACTGCGATACAAGGCCTCGATGCGTGGCATCTCACACCCGGCAGCCTTCGCCGCCGCCAAAGGCCGGGCGTAGATCGCGGCCAGTTCCAGCGGTCGCTTGTGCAAATAATCGTGGTACATGCTCGGCCAGTAGTCGGGCATCTTTTCGGTCACCATGAACAAATGCTCGGCATAGCCTGCCGGTACGTCGTGCCCGCAGGCAACAGCGCCTTGGACCACTTCAGCCATCAGCGCCTTGATCAGCTCGCGACTGTCGGCATCGGCCATCAACGGTGTAGTACTCGCCCCCAGCAAAACCGAGAGACCGTTGTAAGGGATATTCCAGACCAGTTTTTGCCAACGCGCCTGATGCAGATTCGCCATGGCCTGGGAATCGAGGCCGGCGCTGCGAAACAGCCCGACGCCCTCTTCGACAATTGCGCTGCGTGCCGGCCCATCGGCGGGACCGCTGTGATAACCCACATGCACCGCGCCCAGCGCCTGATGGTCAATGACGCCCGGCGCCTCGCGATGGACGCAGATGTAGCAAAGCCCTCCAAGCACATGCAGCGAATCGGGGAGCAACGCGCGCAGGCTGTCTTCGACGTCCAGGCCGTTTTGCAACAGCAGTACCTTGGCGTTCGGTGCCGCCGCCTGCAGGATGACAGGTGCCAGGTCGGCGTTGCTGGTGGTTTTCGCGCCCACCAGCAGCCAATCGCAGGGTGGCATGTCTTGCGCGTCCGAATAGGCCTGCACCGGGTTCAACGTCAGTACACCGTGGGGCGCGCTATCGACTCGCAAGCCATGCTCGGCCACCGCGGAGAACTCGCTGCGTAGCAGAAAATGCACATCAAAACCGGCACGCGCCAGCATCACCCCGTAGAAACCGCCGATTGCGCCGGTCCCTATAATGCCGATCGTCGGCCTGGCAACTGCTCCCATCATGGCAACTCCTCTGCTGTTCGACTCAGCGCCTGGCGCACGGCCCGATTGAGCTCGGTGCCGGTCAGGCGCGATTTCAGTGCTCCAAAGAATTCACCGTCGCGAACGACAAACAGCGCCGGCAAGTGAAAGACCTGATAACGCTCGACCACACCGCCGTTGTTGCCGGCATCGATCCAGCACAGTCGATCGACTGCCAGGCCGAGTGTCGGCAATTGCTCGCGGGCAAAACGGCAACTGGCGCAGCCGACACTGGTGAAAATGACCAGCGATACACCGCTCATCGCCAGCAGCCGTTGGTCGGCGTCAAAATCGGTCAGTTCCAATTCGACCACTATACTGGGAGGAACAATGTCAGATGGCCGACACATGGAGTCTGTGTTCATGGGACGATTCATTCCTCACCCTGACGATGTGCCCGTCGAATTAACGTTGCTGAAACCTGAGTGTCTTTCGCGACGACAGCTGCACACTATCAGTCTCGGGGGCATGGCTTGCAATTATCACCGCGCGTGGCGTCACGGCACGGCGCTGGAGGTACGCATGCCGACCGTGAACCCGGACATGCGCTACCTGGGCTATGTCGCCTGGTGCCTGCGACGCAAGCGCGGTTATCTGGTAGGCATCGCCTTCGTCGATGAACAAACGCTGTTCAGCGCCCGGATGGGCGAACAGGTGTGCCAGATCGAACGCTACTGCCGCCTGCATGAGGCCCACGAAGACTTGCAGGACATCCAGGCCCTGGCCCTCGAATGGGTCCAGGAGCATGCCGACGAGTTCTCTCACGATTCGGTGCGCAAGGCTTTTGCGCAACCGGTGCTGGAATAAAGGCATTCTTGATCGGTTTGCCCCTCGCGGCAGGGAAACTGACTGCGAAACCCCACCAAACCGGCGTCTGCCCATTGTCGAGCCACGGTGTAACGCGCTAAGGTTCAGCTCCCCGACGCGCTTAATTTGCTGTGCTCCGCCGCGCGGGTTCGCTGGCGGCCGGCACCCGTGACCTGACGAGTAAACGATGGCTGATTTACCGATCAACGACCTAAACGTCGCCTCCAACGAGACACTGATCACTCCCGATCAGCTCAAGCGCGATATTCCCCTGAGCGACGCCGCACTGCGCACCGTCACCAAGGGCCGCGAAGTCATTCGCAACATTCTGGATGGCACCGACCATCGCCTGTTCGTCGTCATCGGGCCTTGCTCGATCCACGACATCAAGGCCGCCCACGAATATGCCGAGCGCCTGAAGGTTCTCGCCGCCGAAGTGTCCGATACCCTGTATCTGGTCATGCGCGTGTATTTCGAGAAGCCACGTACCACCGTCGGCTGGAAAGGCTTGATCAACGACCCGTACCTGGACGACTCGTTCAAGATCCAGGACGGCTTGCACATCGGTCGCCAGTTGCTGCTGGACCTGGCCGAAAAAGGCCTGCCGACCGCCACCGAAGCCCTCGACCCGATCTCCCCGCAATACTTGCAGGACCTGATCAGCTGGTCGGCCATCGGCGCGCGCACCACCGAATCTCAGACTCACCGTGAAATGGCTTCCGGGCTGTCCTCGGCCGTCGGCTTCAAGAACGGCACAGATGGCGGCCTGACCGTGGCGATCAACGCCCTGCAATCGGTTTCCAGCCCGCACCGCTTCCTGGGTATCAACCAGGAAGGTGGCGTGTCGATCGTGACCACCAAGGGCAATGCCTACGGTCACGTGGTGCTGCGCGGCGGCAACGGCAAACCGAACTACGATTCGGTCAGCGTTGCGCTCTGCGAGCAGGCGCTGAACAAGGCGAAGATCAAGCCGAACATCATGGTCGATTGCAGCCACGCCAACTCCAACAAGGATCCGGCGCTGCAACCGCTGGTGATGGAGAACGTCGCCAACCAGATCCTCGAAGGCAACAAGTCGATCATCGGCCTGATGGTTGAAAGCCACCTGAACTGGGGCGCCCAGGCGATCCCGAAAGACCTCGCCGACCTGCAATACGGCGTGTCGATCACCGACGCCTGCATCGACTGGACCGCGACCGAAAACACCTTGCGCAGCATGCATGCCAAGCTCAAGGATGTGCTGCCTAAACGCGATCGCAGTTGATCGCCTGATTGGCGACGCAAAAAACACACACAAAAAAAACGCCGGGCTGAACCCGGCGTTTTTTTATGTATTCGTTTTGTTGAAGGTCACTGACTCAGCTTGGCCGCATGCCGCTGGTGACGCTCCATGTAGCGCTCGACGTAGGAGCACGATGGAATGACGGTGTAGCCCATTTCGTCAGCGTACTCCAGCGCCTTCTCGGTCAAGGCTGCCGCAATACCGCGACCACGCAATGCGTTGGGCACGAAGGTGCGATAGATATCCAGGGTCTGTTTCCCCAGATCCATATAGGTCAGATAGGCACGATGACCGTCCACACTGGTCTCGAACTGATGACCAGCCTGGTCATGGTGGATGGACAACGCCTCGCTCATCACTACTCCTCGCGGGTCTGGAATTCCGACCCCTACCTTACCGATGTTTTTCCGGCGAAGGAACATCTACGCCACCCCGTGCCTGAGTGGACACCGAGAAGAGCTGCACCGATCTCGCGCTACCGAGCACGTACAAATAGTAGGCACCATTGGCAGAAATGCTCAAGGTGCGCTCGTCATCGTGCGGGTTGGCGGGTGCTGCTCCGGATCACGCAGGATTGCGCTCGACCGAAGATCACTGCGGGTCGATAGCCTGAACATTGCCGGATGTTGAGACTTAAGACGAGCGCCCGCTGTTAAAGTCACCTGAACATCGAGAAAGATATTGGGAGGCGCTACGCAAAAGCCGAACAAAAGTGTAGACGAATCCATGTAGGCGGACTTTAGCCAGGCGGGAAAAAGAG
Source organism: Pseudomonas sp. BF-R-24 (assembly GCF_019947335.1). Lineage (NCBI taxonomy): Bacteria > Pseudomonadati > Pseudomonadota > Gammaproteobacteria > Pseudomonadales > Pseudomonadaceae > Pseudomonas > Pseudomonas sp. BF-R-24. The sequence goes on along the minus strand of NZ_JAGYGG010000012.1, from coordinate 140,126 downwards.
CGGTGTGCCGAAGGAACTTTTTCTCTCCAGTTCGCTCAGCCACGGGCCTTGCAGCTGGATATTTTTTAAACAGTTCAGTTAAAAGTTGCTCGAAAAAGAATCAACGCCTACAATTTTTTTTGCTTCTTGCGTCACGTCAGTTTTACTTACTACAAGTAATGGGTAGTATGTACGCCGGCTATTTCCTCAATCGGAGGAGATAGCTACTTAATAGAAAGTCCTTGAAGGGGAACACGATGAACAACGTTCTGAAATTCTCTGCTCTGGCTCTGGCCGCAGTTCTGGCTACCGGTTGCAGCAGCGCATCGAAAGAAACCGAAGCACGTCTGACCGCTACTGAAGACGCAGCTGCTCGCTCCCAGGCTCGTGCAGACGAAGCTTACCGTAAAGCTGATGAAGCTCTGGCTGCTGCTCAAAAAGCACAACAGACTGCTGACGAAGCTAACGAGCGTGCTCTGCGCATGCTGGACAAAGCTAGCCGCAAGTAATAATCCTTCGGGATTGTTATCAAGCCGACCCATTTTTTGGGTCGGCTTTTTTATTGCCTGGCGTTTCTCCAGGCAATAAAAAACCCGTCGACGCTGTCCGCGCCGACGGGCTCTTTGCCAGCGTTACTGCAGCGGGTCGATCGGCATGCTCGATACCATCGGTGCAACGCCGTTGCCCGGCACAGCGATCTCAACCGGCAGGCCGTCTTCAGCGGCGACCACATCCCGCACCACATCCCAGTTCATACGCAGGTTGTTGGTGATGTCTTCACGCTTGAGCATCGCATTGATGACTGCGGTGTGCTTGTCGACCACCGACGGGTTGCCCTTGTCGTCCAGCGGCGTATGCGCCTCCAGATAGACCTTGCCGCCACTGAGACCAAACTTGTACGGGTCGTTGATGATCCGCACCGACGTTCCGACCGGCACCATGCCCGCCATTTCCAGCACGTTGTTGTTGAACATGCGGAAGCAACCGTGGCTGGTGCGCATGCCGATACCGAACTTCTTGTTCGAACCGTGGATCAGGTAGCCCGGTGTGCCCAGGGTGAACTTGAACGGCCCCAGCGGGTTGTCAGGGCCGGCCGGCACGACATTGGGCAGCGGATCACCGTCTGCTGCGTGCTCGGCCTTGATCGAAGCCGGAGGCGTCCAGGTAGGGTTCGGTGTCTTGGCGGTGATGCTGGTGTGGGCAATCGGCGAGCCCCAGCCTTCACGACCGATACCCAGCGGGAACGTGTACACCACGTTCTTGCCTTTCGGGTAGTAGTAGAGGCGGTACTCGGCCAGGTTGATCACGATGCCTTCACGCGGACCTGGTGGCAGGATGAAGCGAGTCGGCAGAATGATTTCCGTACCGGCGCCAGGCAACCAGGCATCGACACCCGGGTTGGCCGCGACCATTTCCGTGTAGCCCAGATCGTAGGCGGTACCAAGGTCGGCGAAGGTATCTTCGTACTTGGCCTTGATCACCTGCACCTGGCCGATGATGTCCTCACCGGGCGGTGGCAGGGGAAGCTCCAATGCTGCGACTGGACCGGCCACCAAGAGGGCGGCAAGAGTCAGGCAGCGGGTGACGGCAGGAAAGCGCGACAACATCCGGAAAATCCTATGCATGATCAACTGAGAGTATAAGAACGAGATTGTACACTGCAGTCCGTTATTTCGGGGAGATCGCCCGATTACAGGCAGTGCGGGCCGATTTTGCGATTATCTTCGATCCCGTGTGGGAGCGGGCTTGCTCGCGAAGGCTGTAGGGCAGGCGGTGTGGATTTTTGAGGGTGAGGCGGCCTGCTGGCCGGGCCGATCACAACTGAACGCGTTTCCCTGTAGGAGCGAGCTTGCTCGCGGAAAACGCCAGGACAACGCGGGCATTCAGGCAGCACGCGTTATCGTTGACGCCCATCGCGAGCAAGCTCGCTCCTACAGAAGAGCAGAGCAACGGCAGGTCGGCGCACACCCGTGCTCTTCACCACTCAACAGGCCGAGCGCAACTGGCCAGAGGGCAATGCCGCCGATACCGCAGAAACGGATACACGCACAGTCGGCAAAAAGGCTAACGCGCAATGACAGATCAAAGCTCAAACCGCAATTCAGGCCAGATCGGCGACGTCCCTCGCTTCTGCGACTCAAGAATGGCCCGGCACAACGAACACAGCCGCTGGTCCTGAAAAACCCGGCGATCAACACTCGACCAGCGCGGTTGCGCCGGCAACAGACTGCCGCACAGGGTCCGGTCCGCCGAACCGCCCAACTCCAGCTGACGAGTCACCAGATGCACCCGCACTTCCTGGCAGGCGAACAGATCCAGCTGTTCGTCAGGCTCGATCAGTTGATAGGCAAATAGTGACCAGGCGGGACGCGGCATCGGGGGCTCCAAATCGGGGGCGCCACCTTAGCCGAAAGCCTGCTTCTAGAAAAGTGTCATAACAGCGGTTTTAGAGTAGGCCAGACATTTTCCAGCAACTTGTCCTGGGCCCCGGCCGCCGGGTGTATGCCGTCAGCCTGCATCAAGTCCGGATGGCCGCCTACGCCATCGAGGAAAAACGGCACCAGCGGGATCTTTTTCTCATCGGCCAGGTTGCTGTAGACCTCGGCGAATGCCTTGGTGTAACGCGCACCATAATTGGGTGGCAATTGCATGCCGAGCAGCAACACCTTGGCACCGCTGGCCCGGGAGCTGTCGATCATCGAAGCAAGATTTTGTTGCAATTGAGTTGGCAGCATCCCGCGCAGACCATCATTGCCTCCCAGCTCGAGGATCACCAGTTCCGGTTTATGCTCTGCAAGCAGCGCGGGCAGGCGCGCCTGGCCTCCGGCACTGGTGTCGCCACTGATGGACGCATTGATCACTTTGTCGTCGAAACCTTCGTGCCTGAGCCGTTGCTCAAGCAGCGACACCCACCCCAGCCGGGTATCCAGCCCGAAACCGGCGCTGATACTATCGCCAACGATCAGGACTGTACCCGCCGCTGCGTTTTGGGCCATGCACATCAAGGCCAGGCCAGCACTCAAAAACCAGACACGCATCGGACTCTCCATGGGCGCAAGCATTCTCATCGCGAAGGACCTTAGCAAAGTGGTTCCCAGCGCGGAAGGTGAACTGACCATCCTGCACCAACTCAGCCTGGAACTGAACAAGGGCGACAGCCTGGCCATCGTCGGCGCTTCCGGCTCCGGCAAGTCCACCCTGCTGGGCCTGCTTGCCGGCCTCGACCTGCCGAGCAGCGGCGAAGTCACACTCGCCGGGCAAGGCCTGAGCAACCTCGATGAAGACCAGCGGGCGCGCATCCGCGCCGAGCACGTGGGTTTTGTCTTTCAATCGTTTCAGCTGCTCGACAGTCTCAATGCCCTGGAAAACGTCATGTTGCCACTGGAGCTCGATGGCCGCAAAGACGCCCGCGAACGCGCCACCCAATTGCTGCAACGGGTGGGACTGGGCCAACGCCTGACTCACTCGCCGCGCCAGCTCTCCGGAGGCGAGCAACAACGCGTGGCGATTGCCCGAGCGTTTGCCGCCGAGCCCGATGTGCTGTTCGCCGACGAACCGACCGGCAACCTCGACAGCCACACCGGCGAGCGCATCAGCGACTTGCTGTTCGAGCTCAACCAGGAGCGCGGCACGACCCTGGTGCTGGTGACTCACGATGAACGCCTGGCCCATCGCTGCCGGCGCCTGATCCGTCTTGAAGCCGGCCTGCTGGTCGCCCCTCTGGAGCCTTGATGGCACGCCTGCCGCTGTTGCGCCTGTTCAGTCTCGCCATCCGCCAATTGCTGCGCGATGCCCGCGCCGGTGAATTGCGCGTGTTGTTTTTCGCCTTGCTGGTGGCCGTGGCCGCCAGCACCGCCATCGGTTACTTTGGCGCGCGCCTGAACGGCGCCATGATGCTGCGCGCTACCGAATTCCTCGGTGCCGACCTGCTGCTCGAAGGCAGTTCGCCTGCGCGCCCTGAACAGATAAGAAGCGGCACCGAACTGGGTCTGGAACACGCTCAAGTGGTGGAGTTCTCCAGCGTCATCGCCACCGACAACAGCATTCAGCTGTCCAGCATCAAGGCGGCCGATGCCACCTACCCGCTACGCGGCGAATTGAAAAGCGCGCCCGCCCCCTTTGCCACGCAAATAGTCGGTGGCGGACCGCAACCCGGTGAAGCCTGGGTCGAGGCACGCCTGCTGACCGCCCTGGACCTGAAGATCGGCGACAGCATCGATGTCGGCATGAAAACCCTGAAACTGGCGCGGGTGCTGACTTACGAACCCGATCGCGCCGGCAATTTCTACAGCCTGACACCGCGGGTGCTGATCAACCTCGACGACCTTGCAGCCACCGGCGTGGTGCAGCCCGGCAGCAGGGTCAGCTATCGCGAATTATGGCGAGGCAGCGCTCAGGCACTCGAGACGTATCGGCAACTGATCAAACCGGGGCTTGCCGCCAACCAGCGCTTGCAGGACGCCCGCGACGGTAATCGACAGATCGGTGGCGCCCTGGGCAAAGCCGAACGCTACCTGAACATGGCCAGCCTGGTGGCGGTGTTGCTGTCCGGCGTGGCGGTGGCGCTGTCGGCAACCCGCTTCGCCACCCGACGGTTCGATGCCAGTGCCTTGCTGCGCTGCCTCGGGTTGTCGCGTCGGGAAACCATGGTGCTGTTCAGCCTGCAACTGACTGTACTCGGGCTGCTGGCCAGCATCAGCGGCGCCCTCCTCGGCTGGCTCGCACAGCTGGGGTTGTTTGCCCTGCTGCATGACTTGTTGCCGACCGACGTGCCTCCGGGCGGGCTGTTTCCGGCCATTGCCGGGATCGGTACCGGACTGGTGGCGTTGGCCGGATTCGCCTTGCCGCCACTGGCGGCTCTGGGCCGGGTTCCGCCATTGCGCGTGCTGCGCCGGGACATGCTGCCGATCCCTTCCAGCACCTGGATGGTCTACGGCGCAGCGCTGGGCGCCCTCGCCCTGATCATGTGGCGCCTGAGCCTGGACCTGGTGCTGACCTTTGCCCTGCTCGGCGGCGGCGTGATTGCAGCGTTGGTACTGGGCGGCTTGTTGTTGCTGCTGTTGAAGAGCCTGCGGCGCATGCTTGCTCGTGCGTCCTTGCCCTGGCGCCTGGGACTGGGCCAACTGCTGCGTCATCCGCTCGCTGCCGCGGGCCAGTCCCTGGCGTTCGGCCTGATTCTGCTGTCAATGGCGCTGATTGCGCTGCTGCGCGGCGAGTTGCTGGACACCTGGCAGAACCAGCTGCCGAAAAACGCTCCAAACTACTTCGCGCTGAACATCCTGCCGGCGGACAAACAGGCCTTCACCGATCACCTGATCACCGTATCGGCGCAATCGGCGCCGCTGTACCCGGTAGTGCCTGGACGCTTGATCAGCATCAACGGCGAGCCTGTGCAGCAAATCGTCACCAAGGAATCGGCCGGCGACCGGGCGATCCAGCGCGACCTGAGCCTGACCTGGGCCGCGGACCTGCCGTCGGGCAACAAACTCACGGCCGGCAATTGGTGGAACCAACAGACACCGGACGATGTTCCCGGCGTGTCGGTAGAAGGCAAGGTCGCCGAGAGTTTGAAAATAAAGCTCGGCGACCACCTGGTTTTCAGCGTTGGCGGAGTCAATCGCGAGGCGAAGGTCACCAGCCTGCGGGAGATCAACTGGGACAACTTCCAGCCGAACTTCTTCATGATCTTCCAGCCCGGCACCCTCAAGGATCTGCCAGCGACCTACCTGACCAGTTTCTATCTGGCAGCGGGTCACGACCAACAGATTGTCGACCTGTCCCGCGCCTTCCCGGCGGTGACCATCCTGCAGGTCGAAGCCTTGCTGGAGCAACTGCGCAGCATCCTCGCCCAGGTAACCCTGGCGGTGGAGTACGTGTTGTTGTTCGTGTTGGCGGCGGGGATGGCGGTGCTGTTCTCCGGCCTGCAAGCGACGCTGGATGAACGCATTCGCCAGGGCGCGCTGCTGCGTGCGCTGGGGGCGGAGCGGCAATTGCTGGTCAAGGCCCGGCGTATCGAGTTCGGTTTGCTGGGCGCAGTCAGTGGCTTGCTGGCGGCGCTGGGTTCGGAAGTGGTGAGCTGGGTGCTCTACCGCTACGCCTTTGATCTGCCGTGGCATCCACATCCATGGCTGTTGTTGCTCCCACTGGTGGGCGCCGTGCTCATTGGTGGTGCCGGGGTGTTCGGCACCCGTCGGGCATTGAACGCCAGCCCGCTGACAGTTCTGCGCGAGGGTTGATAGACTCCTGCCATCCTCACCACAAGAAGCTGTCATGAGCCGTTACCGCCCTCCCCGCACCGCTGGCACCGCGCTGATCACCCCCGAGGGTGAAGCGCGGATGCGCGCCGAGTTCCATGAGTTGTGGCATGTACGTCGGCCCCAGGTTACCCAGGCTGTCAGCGAAGCCGCGGCCCAGGGTGATCGCTCGGAGAACGCCGAATACACCTATGGCAAAAAGATGCTGCGAGAGATCGACAGCCGCGTGCGTTTTCTCACCAAACGCCTGGAAGCGCTCAAGGTTGTCAGCGAAAAACCCAGCGATCCGAACAAGGTCTATTTCGGCGCCTGGGTCACGATCGAAGACGAGGACGGCAAAGAGTCGCGCTACCGCATTGTCGGGCCGGATGAACTGGACCTCAAACAGGGCCTGATCAGCATCGACTCGCCCCTGGCCCGCGCATTGATCGGCAAGGCACTGGACGCCGAAGTCCGGGTCCAGACACCGACGGGTGAGCAGTGTGTGTACATCGTGGCAATCGAGTACCCGTAAGCTTTAAAGCCGGGTAATCAGCCCCTGCCGGGCAACGCGGGTCAGTTGCCGGATCACTTCAGGCGCATCTTCGAGGCTGGGGGACTGAATCACTGCCAGATCGAAACTGTCGTTGGCGAAACGAGCGAGCGACTCACCGTCTTCGACAAACTGGATCAGGAAGGCAGCGGGACCGCCGGTACGACGTGGCCAGCCATCGAGATAACGCAAGAGCGTCGGCTGATGTTTGCCGCCAAGCAGGATTTTTGGATTGCGCTGGGTCAGGTGTGCCGTGATCGGCGCGGGACGTACAACGGGGTTTAGTGCATTCATTGTGTCGTGTCTCTGCCTCAAAAGTCTGCATGGCAGGTGAGAGGCAACACCGAACCAGCGCTTTAGCGGTATTTCGAAGCCTGTTCCGGCTTCTATCGGCAACTGGATGAGTCACCTGGCGCCCCGCAAGTAGCTGTTTAAATCGGCGCATGAGCAACATCCTAGAGAAGCTGACTGGACAGTGTCAAGAATGACGCTCAACAAAAAAGGCCCGCACAATGCGGGCCTTTTCGTTGAACCAGAGCGGTCAACCGGCGATGGCACGGTCCGCCGAGAGCTTGCCCGCACCTTCGATCAATACCGCGATACTGCCACCGAGCAACGCCAGGGCGAACTCATAACCGTTGTTGGCCATGAACAGACCGTTGCTGATGTGCACCGAGAAAATCGCGACCAGCGACAGGAAGATCAGGCCCAGTGCGGCCGGGCGAACCAGCAAGCCGATGATCAGGGCCAGGCCAGCGAAGAATTCGGTGCCGCCCGCCAGTGCCGCCATCAGGTAACCCGGCGTCAGTCCGATGCTTTCCATGTACTGCGCGGTTCCAGCCAGACCATAGCCACCGAATGCCCCGAAGAGCTTCTGCGAACCGTGAGCGGCGAAAATAATGCCGACCACGATGCGCAGAACGGTCAGGCCGTAGCCAGCGCGTGTAGACAGTACCTTATTGATCAGTGTGCTCATGCTGTTTCATTCCTTGTCAGTGTGTGTTGGTTGGCCGCTATATTAATCAGTAATTCGCATTCTAAAAGCGCAAAAAACCCGTAATAACAATCAGATTAGTTGATCATTTGCGTGAGACAACCTTTTGCCCCTGGGGCTCCAACGACTCCCGCTCCCGGTCGAACGCCAAGTAATACTTGTTCACGCTATTAACATAGCTGACAGGCCCCATACCCACTTGCTCCATGGCAATGCGTTCGACCTGGAAGAACCACTGGTTGGGATTCAAGCCTCGCCGACGGGCTTCGGCGCGCATGCCTTGCACCCGCTCCGGCCCGATGTTGTAGGCCGCCAGCACGAAGGCCATGCGTTCGCGCTCGTTGAGTTTCGGACTGGCAAAGAATTTGCGCCGGATCATCGCCAGGTACTTGGCCCCGGCCTGCACATTGCCATCAAGGTCCTGAATATTGTTGACCCCCACCCGCTGCGCCGCAGAAGGCGTGATCTGCATCAGACCGGTGGGGCCACCGCCACTGCGGGCGACGGGTTGCAGGGATGACTCCTTGAAGGCCAGCGCCGCCAGGTTCAGCCAGTCCATGCCCTGGGCGTCGGCGTGTTTCTGCAGCACCGGGCGAAGTTTTTCCAGGCGCTGTCGGTCCGCCTTGGCCAGTGGATAGTGCACTTGATAGAGACGACGATAGATCCGCAGGAACGCGGCGTCCTGATCCGATGGTTTTTTGTAGACGGTGAGGAAGCGATCAATGCTGGCCCGCAGCATCGAGGCATCACGGCGCACGAACCAGAATTCCTCTCCCGGATCACTGACGAGTACCTGTTTGTCGAAACGCAGCTTGGGCAGGATCTTGCCCCAGCGTTCGGCGATCGGTTGCTCGACGATGGTCAGGTGGAAGATCCCGCCCTGCACCATCTCCAGTACATCCTCGACGGCAAGGCTCGGATCGACCCATTCGATCGTGACCGGTGGCAGTTTGTGCAAGGCGAGCTTTTGATTGATCTGGCTGACGGCATCCCCGGCGGCGCTGCCTGCGGGTAATGCCAGGGTCTTGCCGGAAAGCTGTTCAAGCCTGGTGTAGTGGCGTTCGCCCTTGATGCCCACCAGGACCAACGGGATGTTGCTGGCAATCGGCTCACTGGTGCTGACGGCGAAGCCGGGTTGCAGCTCGAGCAACTCGCCTGGCGCCACCAGATCGCCCTCCCCGCGCTGCAATGCGCCAAGCAGTTGATCCTTGGCCTTGGGAATGATTTTGAGGGTGATTTCCTGACCGTCACGGGCGTGGCCGTTGAGGTATTGCTCGAACGCTTTCAGGCGATGGTATTCGACCCCGATCGCCTGCCCCTGGACTTCACCGGAACTGTTGCGGCTCTGGTTGACCAACACCCGCAGCACACGACTGCTGCGTATTTCCGCAAGATCGCGCACCTTGCTCGCCGGTACGGCTTGCAGCGGCCCGGGCAGACGCGCGACCGCCGTCATCGGCAGTAGCAGCGAACAACACAGCAGTAGCAAAACCGAGGGACGAATCATCCACTCTCCGGAAAGAAAATGAGGCCCGCTTCAATGACGAAAACCATCAAGCGCGGCGACAAAAACAGAGCGCCCAAGGCGCTGGCAACGTGCGAAAGACTGGCACAATGATGGCAAAACTACCAACCAGGTCTGGTCCGCGGCTCAAGAGACAGCGTTAACCCGTTGTAGTTCTTGGTTTTTCTTATAAATCCACGGCTCTGATATGCTTTCCGGCCTTTGGGCCGAGGTAGCACCATGCAACTCATCGATATCGGCGTCAACCTGACCAACGCCAGTTTTGCCGACAAACACCAGGCCGTACTTGACCGCGCCTACGCGGCCGGCGTGTGCCAACTGGTGCTGACCGGCACCAGTGTCGAGGGCAGTGAACAGGCCCTTGAGCTGTGCCAGCAACTGGACGAAAGCGCCCAGCGCCTGTTCGCCACCGCCGGTATTCACCCTCACTGCGCCAGCGACTGGAACGCCGACAGCGCCCGACGTTTGCGCAGCTTGCTCCTGGAGCCGAATGTGGTGGCCGTGGGCGAATGCGGGCTGGATTTCAACCGTGATTTCTCGCCGCGCCCGCAACAGGAGAAGGTCCTCGAAGAACACCTGGCCATGGCCGTCGAATTGCAGCTGCCGGTTTTTCTGCACGAACGCGACGCCAGCCAGCGCCTGCTGGAAATCCTGCGCGACTTCCGCGACCGACTGCCGGCCGCCGTAGTGCACTGCTTCACTGGAGAGCAGAAGGCACTGTTCAGTTATCTCGACCTGGACTTGCACATCGGCATTACCGGCTGGATCTGCGACGAACGCCGGGGCACGCATTTGCACCCACTGGTCAAGGAGATCAAGCGCGGACGCCTGATGCTCGAAAGCGATGCACCGTATCTGCTGCCGCGCAGCCTGCGCCCCAAGCCGAAAAACGGGCGAAACGAGCCGGCGTACCTGACCGAAGTACTGCGCGAAGTGGCACTGCATCGCGGGGAAAGCCAGGAGGATCTGGCAGCGCATACCACCGCGTGCGCGCGGGCGTTTTATCGGCTGCCCACCATCGCCTTGTAAACACTGCCCCTTGTGGGAGCGGGCTTGCTCGCGAAGGGGGACTATCAAACACCATTGATGTCGACTGATACCCTGCTTTCGCGAGCAAGCCCGCTCCCACATTGACGTGTATCAAGGTTCGAATTTCTGAGTAGCGGCACAATAATGGCACCTTGCCAAAACTGTTTCCGCTATCAGAGAAGACCTCCATGGGTGCCTGGCTTAGCAATATCTCGCTGAAATACAAATTCTGGGCGGTCAACGCTGTCGCCTTCATCACCACGCTCTTGCTGGTGCTGTACGCCGTGCAGCTAGAACAACAGGCCCGCAGTCATGCATCCCGGGCTTCGGCTCAGTCTCAGGCGCAATTACTTGGCACCTGGCCTGCCGGGCAACCGCTGCCCGCGACCGATAACCTGCTGACGTTCAATCGCGGACAGGCGCCGTCGCTCAATGGACAACCCATACCGCAACTCACCCATGCAAACGGCTGGGTCGAGATCAACTCAATGCCGCTGTTCGGTGACAATCCGTTGATGGGTGCCGAAGTGTTCTCGCGCGCCGACGGCCAGCAGGTCGCCGTGATTGCCCACGGGCCAAGCCTGAGCCAGGTGTTCAGCGAGCGCTTCGCCAACTACGCGTCGGCGGTGTTCATCCTGATGCTGGCAATGCTCGGTGCATCGCAGTTATTGATCCGCTTCCTGCTCAGCCAGCTCAACACCTTGAAAGACGTCATGTTGCACGTGGAGAAAACCGGCGACCTGTCGGCCCGCGTGCCATTGGCCTGCAGCGACGAAGTCGGGCAAATGGCCAACGCCTTCAACGCCATGCAGGCCGGTTATCAACGGGTGGTCAACACCGTCGCCAGCACCGCCCGGCAACTGGACGTCGGCGCCGCACGGCTGGCGGCCAGCATGAATGAAGTGCGCCACGGCATGCTGGGCCAGCAAAGCGAAACCGATCAGGCCGCCACAGCGATCAATGAAATGACCGCCACGGTCTATCACATCGCTCAACACGCGGGTGCCACCCGTGACCTTTCGCAATCGGCCGATACCCTGGCCGGCAGCGGGCAGGCGGTTGTGACACGGGTGCAGCGGTCGATTGCCGGACTGTCCACCGGCGTCCAGCAGACTGCCGAGATGATTCAACGCCTGGCCGAGGACAGCCAGAAAATCAACGGCGTGGTCAAAGTGATTCACAGCATCGCCGAGCAGACCAACCTGTTGGCGCTCAACGCCGCCATCGAAGCGGCCCGGGCCGGCGAAATGGGTCGCGGTTTCGCGGTAGTCGCCGATGAAGTACGCAACCTCGCCAAACGCGTGCAGGCCTCCACGGATGAGATCACCCTCATGGTCTCGGCGTTGCAGGCCGGCACACGGGACGCCGTGGATTTCATGCAAGAGAGCTCGTTCAAGGCCGACGACTGCGTACAACAGGCGCAAGAGGCCGGCGCGGCATTGGCCGAGATCACCGGAGCGGTGGCGCAGATGCGTGAAAGCAACACGCAGATCGCGGTGGCGGCCGAGCAGCAGAGCCAGGTGGCGGAGGAAATGAACCGGGCGGTGGTGAGCATCCGTGACGTGACCGAGAACACGGTGCATCAGACGGTGACTTCGGCGATCACCAGCAATGAGCTGGCGGCGTTGGCCGGGGAATTAAGCAAGGCGATAGGTCAGCTCAAACTTTGAGGGCCTCTTCGCGGGCAAGCCCGCTCCCACAGGTGACCGCGTTCTTTCATTGGAATACGGTCAAAATGTAGGAACGGGCTTGCTCGCGAAGGCTTCAGAACTGGCACCATCTATTCCAGTCATGGCACCTATCAAGCCAATAGCCAGCCTTGATTCGCCGCCAGCATTTACCGGGCCTATCCTTCAATCATGTAGTTCAACATGGATCGAGGATCAGCATCATGGGCAAACGTCACCCCAACCTACCCGCCTGGCAATGGCGAGCGTACCCGAACAATCATCAGCACCCGACCAATCTGGTGCTGCACCTGATCGCGGTGCCGCTGTTCATCGTGGCATTTCTGCTGATTGTGACCGGGGTGTTCAGCCTGAGCCTGGCAAATATCGCCATCGGCGTAATCGGTGTGATTGCGGCCCTGGCCTTGCAACGCCACGGCCACAACCTGGAGACCCAAGCCTCCGAACCCTTCAGTGATCGCAAGGATGCGGTATCACGCCTGTTGGTCGAGCAGTTCCTGACGTTTCCACGGTTCTTCCTCAGCGGCGGCTGGTGGCGCGCCTGGCGTGAGCGCCACCGCCGTCACTGATCAGGCGAACACAGTCACGGTCTGCCGGCTCATGGCGATCAACCGGCCATCCGCGCTCCACATTTTTGCGGCGGCATGCCCGTAGCCGTCGGCGGCGTATTCGGTTTCGACGAGGTATTTGCACCAGTCCAGGGTGTTCAGTTCCAGCAGCGGCTGCACGAATTCGATGGTCCAGGTCAGCGTGCTGCCCATCGCCGGCTTCTTCAAAAACGGCATCAGGGCCGGCGGCCAGGCGTCCACCAGCGCCAGGATATGCGCCTCGCCGATAGCCTCTTCCTTTACGTCGCCGCGCAAACGTACCCAGCCACCCATTTGCCGGGATGTGCTACCGCTGAACGGCAGCCCGCCGACACTCCAGCGCATCGCCAGATGCCGCATGAACTCCGGGATGACGCCTTCGACGAAAGGCAATTCCTGGCATTCGTCCCAGTGCTTCATTTCAGGTGCCGGCTCAGCGGCCACCGCCACTTCCGAAGGTCGCGAGGCGCCGAAGCTGCCCTGGATCAACGTCACCACCTGGCCCTTCTGCATCACCCGGCCCAGCACTTGGCTGACGGCCTTGCCTTCGCGCAGCACCTCGACGTCAAAACTGACCGGCACCTCGGGCTCAACCGGGCCGACAAAGGTGATTGCCAACGAACGCACCGGTCGATCCGCCGGAACCCGGGCGCGCATGGCTTCGTACTGCAAAGCGGCCACCAGGCCACCGAAACTGGCTCGCCCCTGGGCCCATGAGGCCGGGATAGACAGCTCCATCGGCTGGCTGCGGACAGCGTTGAGCAGTTCGGAAAAACGCATGAAAACCTCTGGGAATGGAAAAAGATGAAGGGATCTTAACCATCTGGCGACGTTGATACATCGCCTATTCCGGCCAAATTGACTGACAGATAAGTCGCACAAGGCTCGTGCCGGACATATGACCTGCAGGAGCGAGCCTGCTCGCGATAGCGCCCGGACAGCCAACATCAATGTTGAATGTCACGACCTCATCGCGAGCAAGCTCGCTCCCACAAAGGATCTCGAGTGGTCTCAGGATTTGAAACAGGCCTTGCTGAATTTTTCCAGAACGCGGTCCGCTCGGGTTTCGGCCTCGGCCATGGTGGCTTCCCATACGGCAACACAGGGTTGCAAATCCGCTTCCCGTTCAGCCATCGCCAGCCATTGCACGCAATCGTGCCAGTCACCCAGCGCACCCTGGGCCGATTTCAGCCGGGGCATGGCCGCTTTCGGCAAACGGTCCAGCTCTGGATAAGCGTCGATGCCATAGCGCACGCGCTTGATCAGCAGGCGCAGCCGATGACGGTCGTGGGTCGGATCGTGCAGTGCCTCGTCGAGTTTTTTCCATTGCTTGCCCAGGCGTTTTTCGATGCGCTTGCGCAGGCCCTTGAGCAATCCCTGGCGCTGGGCGGCACGCAGAAAACGCGGAAACGCATCGAGGACGATCAACATTTGCGCGAGTTCGGGACTGGTCGCCACGGCCGGGTAAGCCTCGGCCATTTGCGCCATGCGCCACTGTGCGGCTTGGGGTTGATGGTGCTGGAGCAGGTACGCCGCCAGCACTTCGCGATCACGCAATGGTGTGGTCAGATCGCCCACCCGGGAGGCCGCCGCTTCCAGTTGTTCGACGCCGGGCAACCCGCGCAAGGGTCGCAACAGGCTGCGTAACCGTCGCATGGTTGTACGCAGATCATGTAACGCTTCAGGGTCTGTACGCTCTTTCAAGCGGGCCTGACAGGCCAGCAGACGAACTTCCAGGCCCAGAACCCGAGCCACCAACCGATCGATCATGGGGGTTTACTCCGTAAACAGCGCCAGGTTGCAAGCTCCAGGCTGAAAGCTCGAAGGCTCTTGCAGCTTAGAGCTTGTCACCGCTTTTTGCTTTTAACGCCCTGCGCGCGATTCACGAATATAGAAACGAGCCTTCTCGGCTTTTTTGGTGCAACCTTCGAATCCCTCGAATTGCTGCTGGGTCTTGGCCGCGGTCAACAGCGACAGGGCCTTGGAGTAGCTGACGGTCCCGGCGAAACCTTCGGCTTTGGCCAGGTCCAGTTCATGCCATGCCGCATCCAGGTTACTACCGCAGCTGTCGCGATAAGCGGTTTTGCCGGCACAACCGGCCAGCGCCAGGGCAATCAATGGCACGCAGATCCAGGCTTTCATCACTCACTCCTCAAGAATAGGTCAACAGTCATGCAGGTAAGACGTTGTGGCACCTGAAAAGTGCCGTTGGTCCGCTGTGCAAACTATAGCGCCGACGAGAATAACCATGTGCCGCCATGGAGTGTCGAAAATACGACGCGATTGTCCCCTCGAACGACCATGGCGATTGAAGCAAGGCCCTCGATGGGTGCATTGTTGAATCATTCAAACGAGGGCGATCCATGAAAAAGCGTGTCGCACTGGTATTGGGCTCGGGTGGAGCCCGGGGTTATGCACATATCGGGGTCATTGAAGAGATCGAACGGCGCGGCTATGACATTGCCTGTATCGCCGGATGCTCCATGGGCGCGGTGGTGGGCGGGATCTACGCCGCCGGCAAACTCAATGACTACCGCGACTGGATCGAGAGCCTGGATTATCTCGACGTGTTGCGTCTGGTGGACGTCAGTTTTCGTCTGGGGGCGATCCGTGGCGAGAAAGTCTTCGGACAGATCCGCAAGATCGTCGGCGAGATCAACATCGAAGATTTGCGCATCCCCTACACCGCGGTTGCCACCGACCTGACCAACCAGCAGGAAATCTGGTTCCAGGAAGGTTGCCTGCATCAGGCCATGCGCGCCTCGGCAGCGATTCCCAGCCTGTTTACCCCGGTGATGCAAGGCAACCGCATGCTGGTGGACGGCGGCATTCTCAACCCGCTGCCGATCGTGCCGGTGGTGTCCAGCCATTGCGATTTGATCATCGCGGTCAACCTCAACGCCACCAACCAGCGCCACTATCAATTGCCGGTCATCCAGCGTCCCGCCGCCTTCAAGACCCGCTTCGACAGCTTGATCAACTCCGTCGGCTCGAAGTTGCCGTTCCGGCGCAAACAAGCCGAGCAATTGTTGATTCTGGAACAGGAAGCCTTGAAGGCCGAAGGTGCGGAGCTCAACCCGTGGATCGAATCCGCCGAGCCCCAGGCGCAGCAACCCGCGGCCGCTCCGGAAACCAGTGGCGCCCCCCGCTCCGCCACCGGTTCGTTCATCATCGACAACGTCGGGCCGGCGTCCTTGCTGGATTTGATCAACCAGAGTTTCGAGGTGATGCAGACGTCGCTGGCGCAGTACAAGATTGCAGGGTATCCGCCGGATATCCTGATCAACGTGCCCAAGCGCGTGTGTCGGTTTTTCGAGTTCTACAAGGCGCCGGAGTTGATCGCGCTGGGACGGGAGATTGCGCGGGATACGCTGGACCGGTATGAGAATGAGCAGAACTGAACGTCTGAAAGTTCTCGACTGAATGTAATGCCCTCTTCGCGAGCAAGCCCGCTCCCACATTGGAATGCATACTCCTGTGGGAGCGGGCTTGCTCGCGAAGGCATCAGAACAGACAACAAAGAACTAAAGGCTGCCCTCACTCAACAACCGATACCCCACCCCAGCCTCGGTCACGATGAACCGTGGCCGGGTCGGGTCATCCGCCAGTTTCTGGCGCAAATGCCCGACCACGATGCGCAGGTAGTGAGTGTCTTCGGTGTGAGTCGGCCCCCAGATGTCCTTGAGCAATTGCTGCTGGGTGATCACCCGCCCGGGATGCCTCGCCAGTTGCGCCAGCACGGCGTACTCCTTGCGAGTCAGCGCGACTTCAACATCGTCGAGCAGCACCCGGCGATACGCCAGGTCGACCGTCAACGGACCGAAGTTCAGCTCCGCTTGTTGCACCTCGCCTGCGGGCGCCTGGCGCAATAACGCACGGATCCGCGCCAGGAATTCCTGAATGCCGAATGGCTTGGTCACATAGTCATTGGCGCCGCCATCCAGGGCCTCGACTTTCTGCCCTTCACTGGCGCGCACGGAGAGCACCAGTACCGGCACCGTCGACCATTCGCGAAAATCGCGCAATACCTGTTGGCCGTCCATGTCCGGCAAGCCGAGATCGAGTACCAGCAAGTCCGGTTTGTTCAACGCAGCTTGCGCCAGTCCTTCACTGCCGGTGCCCGCCTCCAGCACTTTGTAGCCCTGGGAGGCGAGGCTGATGCGCAGGAATTTGCGGATCTGCGGTTCGTCGTCAATGACCAAAATGGTCGCGGTCTGGCTCATGAATTCACGTCAACACAAAGAAGTGGCAAGAGAGTAGCGCAAGCGTGATCAGGCTTCACTTTCGTATCCCGGCTGAGCCTGTAGCGGCAGGTGCAACGTGATGCAGGTGCCGCGCCCCTCGATGCCGTCGGCGACGCTGATACGCCCGCCATGGGCACCGACCATGCCCTGACAAATCGCCAGCCCCAGCCCGGTACCCTGCCCGCCGCGATCACCCCGCGCCGCGGTGTAGAACATGTCGAAAATCTTCGCCCGATCTTGCTCCGGAATCCCCGGGCCCTCGTCGCTGACCGAGAAAAACAGCTCACTTTCATCAGCCCCTGCGCACAATTGCAAACGCCCGTGGGACGGCGAAAACCGCGCAGCGTTTTCCATCACGTTGATCAGTGCCTGTTCGATCAGCGCGGCATGCACGAACAGCAACGGTAACTCGGCCGGCACGTCGGTGCTGACCTGCAACGGCGCAAGGACTGTCCGCAGACGGTTGAGCGCACTGCCGACGATGTCTGCCGGCGATACCCAGTCCCGCGCCAGCTTCAGGGCACCGTGGCCGAGCCGGGTCATGTCGAGCAGGTTTTGAATGTACCGGTCGAGGCGCTCGGCTTCATCACGGGTGCCTTCGAGCAGTTCACGTCGATCCTCCAGCGGGATCGCTTCACCCAGGGCCAGCAGGCTATCGATACTGCCGCGCATGGATGTCAACGGTGTGCGTAAATCGTGGGACACCGAAGCCAGCAAGGCGCTGCGCAACTGCTCGGTTTCGCCGTGCAGCCGCGCCGCTTCCAGATCATCGGCCAGTTGCGCCCGGGCCAGCGCCTGGGCCAGCGGTTGGGTCAGCGCGGTCAACAAGCGTCGGCGTTGGCCGCTCAGGGCCTGGCCTTCCCTGGCGCACACGCCAAGCAACGCCAGCGGGCCGTCTTCCACCGATAACGGCCACCACCACCAGCGGCCGAACGGCAAGGTGCCGGTGCCCGCACCCGCGGGTTGATCGTGCTGCCAGGCCCAATCGGCGGCGGCGCGCTCAGCTTCGGTGAACTCCAGCGGGCCACCGGTTTCGACTTTCCAGCCGTTTTGCCCGTCGCGATTGAGCAGGCACAGTTGCACGTCGCTCCAACCGTTGAGGTGCTGGGCAGCCGCGCTGACCACGGCCTGGCGGTCGGTGGCGGCGGTCAGTTTGCGTGACAGGTCGAGCAGTTCGGTGGTCTCTTCCTGGGTATCGCGCAGTGCCTGCAATTGCCTGCGCTGGCGCGCCGCGAGGTTGCCGGTGAGGGCCGCCATCAGCAGGAAAAACAGTAAGGTCAGCACGTCTTCTTCGCGCTGGATGCTGAAAGAGAAATTCGGCGGAATGAACAGGAAGTCATAGGTCAGGAACGACAGCGCCGCACAGGCCAGCGCCGGCCCGAGACTGCTGCGCACCGCCACCAGCAATACCGCCGCAAGGAACACCAGGGAAATGTTCGGCAGTGGCAATACGCTCGCCACGGCCCAGGCCAGAGCACTGGCCAGAATCGTCGCCACCACGGCCAATGCATAGTCGAACCAGACCAGTGAATGCATCGACCGCCGATGGGGTTGATGCGGTTGGTGATCGCTGTCGAGAACGTTGATTTCCAGCCCGCGCGCATTACGCAGCAGACGCGCCGCCAACCCGCCACCGAACAGACGTCGGCGCAAACGCGGCCGGGACTGGCCCACCAGCACCAGGCTGGCGCGGCGTTCGGCGGCATGCTGGATCAAGGTTTTCGCCACTTCACCGGCGCGCAGCAACACCACTTCGCCGCCCAGACGCTCGGCCAGTTGCTGGGCGCTTTGCAGGCGCAGGCGGGACTGCTCGTCACGCCCGCTGCCGTTGTCCACGTGCACCAGGCTCCAGGGCAGGTGCCGCCGCTGGGCCACGCGACTGGCATGACGCACCAGGCGCTCGGCCTGGGCATCGCCGTCGACCCCTACCAGCAAACGCCCGCGCACGGCCGGCGCCGCTTGCCCCAACTGACGATACCCTTGGGCCAGATCGTTATCGACTTGAGCCGCCGCGGTTTGCATCGCCAGTTCGCGCAGGGCCGTCAGGTTGGTCTGGGAAAAGAACGCATCGATGGCCGCCCGCGCCTGCTCCGGCACATAGACCTTGCCATCGCGCAATCGCTCCAGCAGCTCCCGTGGTGGCAAGTCGATCAGCAGCAGTTCGTAGGCTTCCTGCAATACCCAGTCCGGCAGGGTTTCGCGGACCTGCACGCCGGTGATGCCGCGCACCTGATCGTTGAGGCTTTCCAGATGCTGGACGTTGACCGTGGTGTACACATCGATGCCGGCGGCGAGCAGTTCCTGAATGTCCTGCCAGCGTTTTTCGTGACGACTGCCGGGTGCGTTGGTGTGCGCCAGTTCGTCGACCAGCACCAGCTTGGGTTTGGCGAGGAGCAGACCGTCGAGGTCCATTTCTTCGAGCAACACGCCACGGTACTCGGAGCGTACCAACGGCTGCTGCGACAAGCCGCCGAGCAGTGCTTCGGTTTCGGCCCGGCCGTGGGTTTCGACGACGCCGGCAATGACTTTCACCCCTTGGCGTAACTGGGTATGGGCCGCTTGCAGCATGGCGTAGGTCTTGCCGACACCCGGCGCGGCACCGAGAAACACTTTGAGCCGGCCACGGCCATCGCGGGGCAGGTCTGCTAACAGCGCGTCGGCGCGGCCGGAGTTGCTCATGCTTGGGGTCTCTTTTTACCTGGATTGATGTAGTGACTGCTCTGCAGTCTTCGCGAGCAAGCCCGCTCCCACAAATTGGAATGCGTACTCCTGTGGGAGCGGGCTTGCCCGCGATTGGCAGCGCCGCTGATTTACAGTTTTTCCAGCGCCCGATTCAACTCAAGCACATTCACCACCGGCGGGCCTACCAATGGCTGCTCGATGTGGGCGTCCAGCAGTTGTTGCAGGGTCGCTACCGGAAGATTGCGCGCCGTCGCGAGACGCGCCAGTTGATAGGCAATCGCCGCCGGTGGCAAGTGCGGATCGAGACCGCTGCCGGACGTAGTGACCAGCGCCAATGGCACCGGTCCCTGGCCTGGCACCAGCAGTTTGCTGGCATCGTCGATCACCCGTATCGCCAGCGCCGGGTTGCTCGGCGACAGGTTGCTGGCACTGCTCGACACGGTGGCAAAGGCGCCGGCCGAAGGACGCGGGTGGAACCAGGCGTCGCCAACGAAATCCTGAGCGATCAGAGAGGACCCGCGGACCTTGCCCTCGGCATCCCGCACCAGGCTGCCGTTGGCCTGATCCGGGAACGCGACCTGGGCCACGCCGGTGACCACCAGTGGATAAGCGACGCCGGTGATCAGCGTCATCAGGACCAGCAGGCTCAGGGCCGGACGTATCAATGTGGACATTTGAAAATCCTCGAATTCACAGGAAAAAACCTGTAGGAGCGAGCTTGCTCGCGATGGATCTGAAGGCGCCGCGCTTTGTCAGAAAGGGCGCGTTATCGTTAACCACCATCGCGAGCGAGCTCGCTCCTACAGGGGGGGTTCAGTCAAACCAGATGCAACGCCGTCAACAGCATGTCGATCGCCTTGATTCCCACGAACGGCACCAGAATCCCGCCCAGGCCGTAGATCAACAGATTGCGCCGCAACAACGCTGCCGCACTCGCCGCATGAACCCGCACACCGCGTAGCGCCAGCGGAATCAGCACCACAATGATCAGGGCGTTAAACACGATCGCCGAGAGGATCGCACTCTGCGGACTGCTCAGGTGCATCACATTGAGCACGCCCAGTTGCGGGTAGATCGCGGCGAACAGCGCCGGCAGGATTGCGAAATACTTGGCCACGTCGTTGGCGATGGAAAAGGTCGTCAGCGCACCGCGGGTGACCAGCAACTCCTTGCCGATCTGCACCACATCCAGCAGCTTGGTCGGGTCGCTGTCGAGGTCGACCATGTTGGCCGCTTCACGGGCCGCCTGCGTGCCGTCGTTCATCGCCATGCCGACGTCCGCCTGGGCCAGGGCCGGGGCGTCGTTGGCGCCGTCGCCGCACATGGCGACCAGACGACCGTCGTTTTGCTCGTGACGAATGCGCGCCAGTTTTTTCTCCGGCGTGGCTTCGGCCAACACATCGTCCACACCCGCCTCAGCGGCGATGGCAGCGGCGGTCAACGGGTTGTCGCCGGTGACCATGACGGTGCGGATCCCCAGTTTGCGCAACTCGGCGAAACGCTCGCGGATACCGGGCTTGACCACGTCCTTGAGGTGGATCACCCCGAGCAACTTGCCGTCGGCACACACCAGCAACGGGGTGCCGCCGCTTTGGGCGATCTTGTCGATTTCACGGGACAGGGCCGGTGCCAGGTCAGCACGCTTGAGGCCAACGAACGCCAGCAACGAATCCACCGCGCCCTTGCGGTACACGCGCCCCTGATAGTCGACACCGGACAAGCGGGTTTCGGCACTGAATGGCACGGCTGTCAGCACTTCAGCGGACGGTTCCGGCTGCGGATGGGTGCCGCGCAGGTACTCGACGATCGACTTGCCTTCCGCAGTGTCATCGGCCAGCGAGGCCAGCAACGCGCCTTCGGCCAACTCCCCGGCTGTCACGCCAGGCGCGGCATATACCGCCGAGCAACGACGGTTACCGAAGGTGATGGTGCCGGTCTTGTCCAGCAGCAGGACGTGCACGTCCCCCGCCGCTTCCACCGCACGACCGGACTTGGCGATCACGTTCAGGCGCACCAGGCGATCCATACCGGCGATACCGATGGCCGACAGCAAGCCGCCGATGGTGGTCGGAATCAACGTGACCAACAGCGCCACCAGGAACACCAGCGGCAGGCTGCCATTGGCGAAGTGGGCGAACGGTTGCAGGGTGACGACCACCAGCAGGAAGATCAGGGTCAGGCCGATCAGCAGGATATCGAGCGCCACTTCGTTCGGGGTTTTCTGGCGCTTGGCGCCTTCGACCAGGGCGATCATGCGGTCCAGGGTCGACTCACCGGGGTTGGCGGTAATCTTCACCAGCAGCCAGTCGGACACCAGCCGCGTGTTGCCGGTGACGGCCGAACGGTCGCCACCGGACTCGCGAATCACGGGGGCCGATTCACCGGTAATCGCTGCTTCGTTGACCGCCGCGATGCCTTCGATCACTTCGCCGTCACCGGGGATCATCTCCCCGGCTTCGACGCGCACCACATCCCCTTTTCGCAGGCTGGCGGCGGGCACCACCTGAAAGCTGCCATTGCCGGTCTTGCGCCTGGCAGCGAGGCCTTCGCTGCCGGCCTTGAGGCTGTCGGCACGGGCCTTGCCGCGACCTTCGGCCAAGGCCTCGGCGAAGTTGGCGAACAGGACGGTGAACCACAGCCACACAGCGATTTGCGCGGCGACGAAAGTCGGCACTGTGGTGTCGGGAATGAAGCACAGCACGGTGGTCAGGATCGCCGTCAGTTCGACCACCAGCATCACCGGCGCACGCTGCAACTGCCGTGGGTCGAGCTTGACGAAGGCTTGCAGCAACGCCGGGCGCCAGAGGGCCGAGATTGCGGTTTTTGGTTGTTCCGGCGCTTTGACGGTGGCGACCGGTTTAGTTACGGGCATATTCATCATCAGATCCTCAGAAGCCCATGCTCAGATGTTCAGCAATCGGACCCAACGCCAACGTCGGCAAGAAGGTCAAACCACCCACCAGCAAAATGGTCACGGTCAGCAGGGTCACAAACAGCGGGCCGTGGGTCGGGAAGCTGTTCTGCCCGATCGGAGCGGTTTTCTTCAGCGCCAGGCTGCCGGCCAGGGCCAGGACCGGGAGGATGTAGCCGAAGCGACCGATCAACATGCCCAGGCCCAGCATCAGGTTGTGGAAGGGGGTGTTGGCGCCGAAGCCAGCGAGAGCGGAACCGTTGTTGGCACTGGCCGAGGTGTAGGCGTAGAGCAGCTGACTGAATCCGTGAGGCCCAGGGTTGCTCACCGCAGCCACCGGGCCTGGCAGGCTGGCGGCGATCGCGCCGAGCACCAGTACGCCAATCGGCATGACCATCAGGGTCACCACCAGCAATTGCACTTCCCTGGCTTGCAGTTTCTTGCCGAGGTATTCCGGAGTACGACCGATCATCAGGCCGGCGAGGAACACCGCGATCAGCACGTTGAGCAACATGCCGTAGAGCCCGGCGCCAACGCCGCCGAAGATCACTTCGCCGACCATCATGTTGACCAGGGCCACCATGCCGCTCAGTGGGTTGAGGCTGTCGTGCATGCCGTTTACCGAACCGTTCGACGCGGACGTAGTGGTCACCGACCAGAGCACGGTGGCGGTGGTGCCGAAACGCGCTTCCTTGCCTTCCAGCGGCGCGGTCTGCTCGACAGCGACGTTGTTCAAGGCAGGGTTAGGTTGGTATTCAGCCCACAGCGAGGTCGCGCCGCCGATCAGGAACAGCGCCAGCATGCAGGCGATGATCGCCCGACTCTGACGCAGGTCCTTTACGTAGTGACCGAAGGTGAACACCAGCGCCACCGGGATCAGGATGATCGAGGCCACTTCGAACAGATTGCTCCACGCCGTCGGGTTCTCGAACGGATGCGCCGAGTTCACGCCGAAGAAGCCACCACCATTGGTGCCCAATTGCTTGATCGCGATCTGACTGGCAGCCGGCCCCAGCGGAATTACTTGGTCAACACCCTGCATAGTCACTGCATTCACGTACTGCGCGAAAGTTTGTGGCACGCCCTGCCAGACCAGGTACAGCGCCAGCAGCAGGCACAGCGGCAGCAAGCCGTAGAGGGTGGCGCGGGTCATGTCGACCCAGAAGTTGCCCAGAGTCCGGGTGGATTTGCGGCCGATGCCGCGACACAGCGCGACCAGTACCGCCAGACCGGTGGCGGCGCTGACGAAGTTCTGCACGGTGAGGCCAGCCATCTGGCTCAAGTAGCTCAGGGACGCTTCGCCGCTGTAGGCCTGCCAGTTGGTGTTGGTCATGAAGCTGACGGCGGTGTTGAACGCCAGCGTCCACTCCTGACCCGGCAGGTTCTGCGGGTTGAGCGGCAGGTGGCCCTGGAACAACAGGATCGTGAACAGCAGCAGGAAACCCGCGAGGTTGAAGGCAATCAAGGCCAGGGCGTATTTCTGCCAGCTCTGTTCGGCTTGCGGATCGACGCCGGCCAGACGATAACAACCACGCTCGACCGGACCGAGAATCGGCGTCAGCCAGGTTCGCTGCCCTTCCATCACTTTGTAGTAGAAGCGCCCGAGAAACGGCGCCGGGACCAAAACCAGGGCAAAAAAACCGAGGATCAGCCAATAGTCATAACTGTGCATAGCCGCTCCTAGTTCCGGTCCGCGCGCAGCAGCGCAACCAACAGATAAATGAACAGCCCCACTGCGAGCAGCAGCGACACCCCATCCAGAACGCTCATGGAAGTTCTCCGTGTTACGGCGTATTGCCGCGTGTGGAGTCATTGTCGGGAAGGAGGCTGTAAAGGAACGAGATCGAGGGTGCGGGCGAGGCATAAAAAAAGCGTAAAGAGTGGGCTTACGCGGGGGTTCCAGGGTGCGGGAAGGCGTTCCAGTAAGCTGAAAAGCGGAAATGTCGCAGGTAAAGCTCTAAAATTGTGCGCGAGATGTAGTGAGTGAAGGCTGCAAGTCATGGATAATCCAGCCCGATTGGCACGACGAAACCGAATGGGGTCAGGACCTCTTGCACCTCCTCTCTCGTACCTGCAAGCTACCGTTATTCGCATTACTGAAAAAGGCTGGCCCTACATGCGTATCCTTATTACCGGCGGAGCCGGTTTCATAGGCTCGGCCCTTGTTCGCGAGCTGATTCAACACACTGAGCATGAAGTGCTCAACCTGGACAAACTGACTTATGCCGGTAATCTCGAATCGCTGACCAGCATTGCCAACGACACTCGCTACGAGTTTGTTCAGGCCGATATTGTGGATCAGGCGACCGTCAGTGCAGTGCTGGCGCGTTTCCAGCCTCATGCGATCATGCACCTGGCAGCGGAATCCCACGTCGATCGCTCCATCGACGGGCCATCGGAATTCATCCAGACCAACATCGTTGGCACCTACAGCCTGCTCGAAGCCACCCGCGCCTATTGGCAGGCTCTCCCGGAGCCTGAAAAAAGCGCCTTCCGCTTTCATCACATCTCCACCGACGAGGTTTACGGCGACCTGCATGGTGTCGACGATCTGTTTACGGAAACGACGCCCTACGCGCCGAGTTCGCCCTACTCTGCCAGCAAGGCAGCGTCCGACCACCTGGTCCGTGCCTGGCAGCGAACCTATGGCCTACCGGTGCTGCTGACCAATTGTTCGAACAATTACGGGCCGTTCCACTTCCCCGAGAAACTGATCCCGCTGGTCATCCTCAATGCTTTGGCCGGCAAGCCGCTGCCGGTGTATGGCAATGGCTTGCAGGTTCGCGACTGGCTGTTTGTCGAGGATCACGCCCGGGCACTGCTCAAAGTGGTGACCACTGGCACCGTCGGTGAGACTTACAACATCGGCGGGCATAACGAACAAAAGAACATCGACGTGGTGCGTGGCATCTGCGCCCTGCTCGAAGAATTGGCACCGCACAAGCCTGAGGGCCTTGCGCACTACGCCGACCTGATCACGTTCGTCCAGGATCGTCCTGGTCATGACTTACGCTACGCAATCGACGCCAGCAAGATTGAGCGCGAACTGGGCTGGGTGCCCGAAGAGACGTTCGAAACCGGCTTGCGCAAAACCGTTCAATGGTACCTGGACAATATGGAATGGTGCCGCCGTGTTCAAGATGGCAGCTATCAGGGCGAACGCCTTGGCGCCATCAACTCCAAGGAGTTGCTCGCATGATCAAAGGTATCGTTTTGGCGGGTGGCTCGGGCACACGCCTGCATCCAATTACGCTCGGTGTGTCGAAACAGCTGTTGCCGGTCTACGACAAGCCCATGATCTACTATCCGATCTCGGTGCTGATGCTGGCCGGCATCAAGGATATTCTTCTGATCTCCACCCCGCAGGATCTACCTCAGTATCGCAATCTGCTGGGTGACGGTAGCCAGTTCGGAGTGAATTTCAGCTTTGCCGAGCAACCCTCACCGGACGGTCTGGCCCAAGCCTTTCTGATTGGCGAAGAGTTCATTGGCGATGACCCCGTGTGCCTGATCCTGGGCGACAACATCTTCCATGGTCAGCACTTTGGCGAACAATTGCAGAACGCGGCAAAACGCACCTCCGGCGCCACCGTGTTCGGCTACTGGGTCAAGGACCCCGAGCGCTTCGGCGTGATTGATTTCGACAGCGATGGCCGTGCCCTTTCGATCGAAGAAAAACCGAAAGCGCCGAAATCCAGTTATGCCGTTACCGGCCTGTACTTCTACGACAACGATGTGATCAAGATCGCCAAGGCGGTGAAACCTTCGCCTCGCGGCGAGCTGGAAATCACAGACGTCAACAATGCCTATCTGCAACGTGGCGATCTGCAGGTCGAGCGTTTTGGTCGAGGCTTCGCCTGGCTCGACACCGGCACCCACGATAGCTTGCTCGAAGCCTCTCAGTACGTGCAGACCATCGAACACCGCCAGGGTCTCAAAGTCGCCTGCCTCGAAGAGATCGCCTATGAAAATGCCTGGATCAACCGCGAACAGTTGCTGGAGCGTGCCCGATACTTTGGCAAAACCGGATATGGCCAATACCTGGCCAAATTGGCAGGGGAAGAGTAATGAGCCTGTGTGAGCCCGATTTGCCCCGGTACGAGACTGGATTGTATCCTTGAAAGTTCTCATCAATGGCCGGCATGGTCAGGTCTCACATGAGCTGCAACGGCGGCTGGGTGCTCTCGGCGAACTGGTCGTATTGGGTCGTGATCAGCTCGATCTCGCGCAACCCGATCAGATTCGCCGTCAGGTGCAAAACGTCCGGCCCGATCTGATCATCAACGCGGCGGCCCATACAGCGGTTGATCTGGCAGAAAGTGAACCGCAATCAGCCTTTGCCATTAACGCCGTAGCTCCCGGAATCCTTGCCGAAGAAGCGCTGGCTCTCGACATCCCGTTGATACATTACTCCACGGACTATGTATTCGACGGGATGAAAGCCGGACCTTACAACGAGGACGACACGCCCAATCCGCTCGGGGTGTACGGCAAGAGCAAGCTGGCCGGTGAACAGGCCATCAGGGAAGTGCAAGGTAAACATCTGATTCTGCGTACCAGCTGGGTCTATTCAACGCATGGCCGCAACTTTCTGCTGACGATGCAACGTTTGCTGCAAGAGAAACCTGAGTTACGTGTAGTCGCCGATCAAATCGGCGCACCTACATGGGCCGGTACAATCGCCAATAGCACCCTTGCCCTGATTGAACGCTGGCAGACGAGTCAGGTTGCCAACTGGGGTACTTATCACCTGAGCGCTCAAGGTGAGACCTCCTGGTTCGGCTTCGCTCAGGCGATCGGTGAAGCGCTGCGACAACAGGGCAAGCCCTGCGCCGACCTGTTACCGATCCCGTCCAGCGACTACCCGACACCCGCAGCCCGGCCGCTCAACTCGCGCCTGGATTGCAGTCGCTTGCAACGCGACTGGGGTGTCAGTCAACCAGACTGGCAAACGGCGTTACGCGAGTGCCTCAATCTGCAAGCCTGAATATCAACCGCTGCCCGCACCTGCATTGAAATACCAAACCTGCGCGTTGCCGCGGTGTGGGAAGCGGGTATGCGGGCTTGCTCGCGAAAGCCGCATTTGAAACAGCCACGCGCCCCTGACTGATGCACAATATTCGCGCATCCAGTGGCGAACATCCCCGATACGACAGCTTTCAGCCCATTACGACGTGCAATCGTGAAATGGCACGCCCACTGCACTGGCCTCCCCTGAGCTTTCCAAACCACTCAGGGAGCAAACCCATGAACACACAACTCAAACCCACGCTGGGCACCTTGCACCTGTGGGGCATTGCG
This sequence comes from Pseudomonas sp. BF-R-24, assembly GCF_019947335.1. Classification (NCBI taxonomy): domain Bacteria; kingdom Pseudomonadati; phylum Pseudomonadota; class Gammaproteobacteria; order Pseudomonadales; family Pseudomonadaceae; genus Pseudomonas; species Pseudomonas sp. BF-R-24. Next base: position 112,400 of record NZ_JAGYGG010000012.1, on the reverse strand, counting down.
GTCGGGCTGGTGATTTCCGGAGAGTATTTCGGCTGGAGCTATGGCTGGGGCGTGGCCGGAACCTTGGGTTTTCTGGTGACTTCATTCATGGTCGCCACCATGTACACCTGCTTCATTTTCAGCTTCACCGAACTGACCACCGCCATTCCTCACGCTGGCGGTCCCTTTGCCTACAGTCGTCGCGCCTTTGGCGAAAAAGGCGGTTTGATCGCCGGGCTGGCGACACTGATCGAATTCGTCTTCGCCCCACCGGCGATTGCCCTGGCCATCGGCGCCTACCTCAATGTCCAGTTTCCCGCCCTGGACCCGAAACACGCGGCAGTCGGTGCCTACATCGTATTCATGGGCCTCAACATCCTCGGGGTGAAACTGGCGGCGACCTTCGAACTGGTGGTCTGCGTGTTGGCGGTCGCTGAATTGCTGGTATTCATGGGCGTGGTCGCCCCGGCGTTCAGCTTCAGCAACTTCGCACTCAATGGCTGGGCCGGCTCCGACGTGTTCGGTGCCCCGGCGATTGCCGGGATGTTCGCGGCCATCCCCTTTGCCATCTGGTTCTTCCTCGCCATCGAAGGCGCAGCCATGGCCGCCGAAGAAGCCAAGGACCCGAAACACACGATTCCCAAGGCTTACATCAGCGGTATTCTGACCCTTGTGCTGCTGGCGATGGGTGTGATGTTCTTCGCCGGTGGTGTCGGTGACTGGCGCACCCTGTCGAACATCAACGACCCGCTGCCGCAGGCAATGAAAACCGTGGTCGGCGAAAGCTCGGGCTGGCTGCACATGCTGGTGTGGATCGGCCTGTTCGGCCTGGTGGCGAGTTTCCACGGGATCATCCTTGGCTATTCGCGGCAGTTCTTCGCCCTCGCCCGGGCCGGTTACCTGCCTTCCTCCCTGGCCAGATTGTCACGCTTTCAAACCCCGCACCGGGCAATCATCGCCGGCGGTGTGATCGGCATTGCAGCCATCTACAGCGACGGCCTGATCAACCTCGGCGGCATGACACTGACCGCCGCGATGATCACCATGGCCGTGTTCGGCGCCATCGTGATGTACATCATGAGCATGCTCAGCCTGTTCAAACTGCGTAAAACCGAACCGAACCTGGAGCGCACTTTCCGCGCCCCGTGCTACCCGCTGGTGCCGTTCATTGCACTGATGCTGGCGGTGGTGTGCCTGGTGGCGATGGCCTGGTTCAACACGTTGATCGGCCTGATCTTCCTGGGCTTCATGGCGGCCGGCTTCCTGTACTTCATGCTCACCGCGCAATTGCGCGCCGACGCACCAGCGGATGCGATGTTGACCGGACATTGAAAGCGTTCGAGTGAACCTTGAACAACAGGCATAGAATGGGGGTAATAGCGATGGAACTGCGACAAAACCCCATCACTCAAAGTGGTATGCACGATCGGTTGGCGAACCCTCGCCAACCCGCCTGCTTTCAAGGAGAGTCCTATGCCCTGGTATGCCTGGTTGATTCTGGTCGTTGCCATCGGCTCGATCGTTGGTGGTCTGATGCTGCTGCGTGACACCGCCAACAAGGTCGAACTGACCGAAGAGCAACGTAAGCGCGTCGCCGAACGCAATGCGGAAATGGACGCCAAGGAAGCGCAGGACCGCTGACTGAAAACCCCGCCTGGAACGGCGGGGTTTGTTTTTGCGTGAAAGCACCTGAATTCATGCCGCTTCTGACCCATATCGAAGCATCTGCATGTTTTTTAGAAGTAGAAGTACAGTCACCATGCAATTTTCATTGGTTAATATGTCCGCATTGATGCGGAGATATCAGATGCGTTACTCGCAGGACCATAAAGCCCAGACCCACCAACGCATAATCAAGGAAGCTTCAGCGCGATTTCGACGCGACGGTATCGGCGCGACCGGGCTGCAACCCCTGATGAAAGCACTGGGCTTGACCCACGGCGGCTTTTACTCGCACTTCAAGTCCAAAGACGAACTGGTAGAGAAAGCCTTGCAAGAGGCTGGCGCACAAGTCGACGAGTTGTGCGCGCAAATCTTCGCCGAGGAGCATCCACTCGAATCCTTCATCGACGCTTATCTGTCCGAATGGCATCAAACCTCACCTCAGGAAGGCTGCCCGCTGTTGACCATTTCTTCGGAACTGGGACTGCGTGGTCAACCGAGTCCAACCAGCGACGTCGTGCTCCAGGCGCGACTCGATCAGATCCAGCACACCCTTGACGGAGAGCGGAGCGCCGAGCGCAGCATTGTGATCATGTCTACGCTGGTCGGCGCCTTGCTGTTATCGCGTAGCGTTGCCGACGCCGAATTTGCCCAACGGATTCTCGACGTCGCACGCGAACACCTCAAACACTCGCAGGATTAACCCTGCCAACGCTTGAACAGCACACTGGCATTGACCCCGCCAAATCCGAAGCCGTTGGACAATGCGTATTCGATGGTCATTGGCCGAGCATTGCCATGAACGATGTCCACGCCTTCAGCGGCAGGGTCCGGGTTTTCGAAGTTGAGGGTCGCCGGCACGATCTGGTCGCGGATCGCCAGCAGCGTAAAGATCGCTTCGAGTCCACCCGCTGCACCGAGCAAATGCCCGGTCGCCGACTTGGTCGATGTCACGGCGATGCCGTTTTGCGCGCCGAACAATGCCTTGATCGCCGCCAGCTCTCCCAGATCTCCCACCGGAGTCGAGGTTGCATGCGCATTCAGATGCTGAACCTGAGCCGGTGAAACACCTGCCTGTGCCAACGCCAACGACATCGCTCGCCGCGCACCGCTGCCGTCCTCGGGGCCGGCGGTCAGGTGAAAGGCATCGGCGCTGGTGCCGTAGCCGACCAACTCCGCCAGCGGGTGTGCGCCCCGGGCCAGTGAATGGTCCAGAGACTCGATGACCAGCAGCCCGGCCCCTTCTCCCATGACAAATCCATCACGACCACTGTCGAACGGTCGCGAAGCGCGCTCAGGCGTTTCGTTGTAAGCGCTGGACAAGGCGCGAGCAGCCGCAAACCCGGCAAGGCTGACCCGATCGATCGCCGCTTCCGCACCGCCGCACACCGCGATATCCGCCTCCCCCGTACGGATCAGCCGCGCCGCGTCACCAATCGCCTGAACCCCGGCGGCGCATGCCGTGACCGGCGCGCCTAATGGCCCCTTGAAACCATGCTGGATCGACACATGACCTGCCGCGAGGTTGACCAGAAATGAAGGGATAGTGAATGGAGACAAACGTCTCGGACCACGGCTATCGGTGGTGCGAACCGCCTCGGCAATCGCGCCGAAACCACCTACACCTGAACCGATGATGGTGGCCGTGCGCTCCTGGGCATTGGCATCCAGCGCTTGCCAGCCGGCTTGCTCCAGTGCCTGACGCGCCGCTTCCATGGCGAACAGGATGAAGCGGTCCATCTTCTTCTGCTCCTTGGGTGAGGTTGCCCGGTCCGGATCGAACCCCGCCTCCGGATCGTCAGCCAGAGCAGGCACTGCACCGCCAACCTTGGCCGGCAGATCGGCAACCACCTCTTGCGGTAAATTGCGCAGCCCGGAACGCCCGGCCAACAGCCGAGCCCAGACCGCTTCGACACCGCTCCCCAGCGGTGACACCAGGCCCATGCCCGTTACAACTACTCGACGATCACTCATACCAAATACACCTCAAGCCGATTGATGGCGCTTACCGATAACGGGCAGCGGCCTTGCTTCTGGAAAGGTTAGGCGCCATGACATGACGCGCCGCCACGAACGCATCCCAATCCGCCGCATCGGGCAACGAAGGAATGGTGATCAATTCACCCTGATCCAGACCCGACAATGCGGCATCGACCATCTCACCCGCCTCCATCACCATTTCCGCTGGAATTTGTGAAGCATCGATACCGGAGCGCTCCCAGATCTCGGTTCGTGTCACACCGGGCAGCACCGCCTGAACCTGCACCCCAGTGCCATCCAGTTCGGCGCTCATCGATTGAGTCAAGCTCAATACATAGGCTTTGCTGGCACTGTACGTCGCGTTGAAACGCTCGGGAAATAAAGCCACCACCGATGCGATATTGATGATCGTGCCGCGCCCGGCCTTGGTAAAGCTGGCCGCAGCCGCCGAGGCCAATCGCGTGACAGCGGTGATATTCAACTGAATCATTCGCTCCAGTTGATTGGTATCGGCATTGGCCAACAGCCCGTCCGCCGCCACACCGGCGTTATTGAGCAACAGGCTGATACTCGAATCGCTGCGTAACCGCTGTTCGAGTTGCAGCACGTCTTCCTTCTGGGTGAGATCCGCCTTCAGCACTTCGACCTTGATCCCATGCTCGGAGCGCAGCTTACTCGCTGCCACCTCCAGCCGCGGCTCGTCGCGAGCCACCAGCAACAAATCAAAACCACGGGCTGCCAACCGCTCAGCGTAAACCGCCCCGATACCTGAAGAAGCGCCGGTGACGAGGGCCGTACCTTGGGACTGAACTGAATTCATGACGGTGCTCCTGGAGAATGCTGAAGGACGCCTGACGCCAAGGCACTTCGACGCAAGCGGTATTTATTATACGCATAATTCAAACGTAATATGATAGCCGTAATTTTCCATATCCACGAAGCGGTCGGCTCTCGTCAGTGCCCAAGCCAGAATGAGAGAGTAGACCCTGAATCAACGCAAAACCGCGCCGAACCTCTGCGATGGAATGAACGGTACTACGGGCCGACCGATAAATGGTGGGGCGGATGAACAGTGCGCATTCAACGGTGACTGAGCGACAGGACTTTCATGCGTCGAACCAACCCGAAAGTCGATCAAAGCGATGTCTGATTGGCAACCCTGCTGAACAACGCGGACCTGTACTTTGTCTGATTTCGGGTAACCGACAAACCATTCAAGTACTGCGGCTGGCCCGCCGAGCTTAACTCTCGCTACAGACAAAGGCCGATCAATGATCGACCTTTGTCGTCCAGTCTCGCCGTTAGTTCACCTCGATCCTGTCGCGGTTTCTATCCAGAAGCGCTTTGCCGATACCCTTCACTTCCAGCAATTCGTCAACTGACGCAAACGCACCATTACTTTCACGATAAGCAACAATTGCTTTCGCTTTGGCCTCGCCCACCCCAGCCAGCTCACGTTGCAGCGTAGATACATCAGCACTATTGAGATCGACTTTGCCGGATGGTGCCTTGACGGCCACATCCTGCGCCAGAGGCGCATTCGTCACCTCAGGAGCCTTGGCAGGTGCGGCGATTGCCGTAAGAGAGGCGCTGGTGAGAAGGGCGAATACCAGAGAGTAGAAACTGCTTGTACGCATTAGTGAAGCTCCATGCCATCGTTTGAGAAAGCAGCTTTTCCGAAGCCGCTCTCCAAACTTAGGCGATGCTATTGAACTGTCAAAAATGTGTACGTTACTGGATATGAAACAATCAGGGTTCCAGGCGGCGCTGCTGGTAGATCCAGTCAACGATCTCACCGTCCGGGGTGTAGCCGCTGACAGTGTCACGCAACAGCTGGCGGACGCGCGTATAGTCGTCCTGATCCACCGCCGCGAGCAACTCGCTCAACTTGCCCTTCAGCAAATCCCAGGACAGGTGGTCCTCGCTGGCCGTCATGATCATCGGGTGCTGTGTGGCCGCCACGTTGTCACCGATCAGCAACTCTTCGTAAAGCTTCTCGCCCGGACGCAGCCCGGTGAACTCGATAGCGATGTCGCCATGCAGGTTTTTTTCCGAGCGCACGCTCAGGCCGGACAAATGGATCATCTTCTCGGCCAGCTCGACGATCCTCACCGGCTCGCCCATGTCCAGAACAAAGACATCACCGCCCTGTCCCATGGAGCCCGCCTGGATCACCAGCTGTGCCGCTTCAGGGATGGTCATGAAGTATCGAGTGATCTTCGGATGCGTGACCGTCAGCGGACCGCCCGACTTGATCTGTTTGTGAAACAACGGAATGACCGAACCCGATGATCCCAGGACGTTACCAAACCGTACCATCGTGAAGCGCGTTTTGTTCACACGGGAAACATTGCTCGTATCACCGAACAACACCGGGGCCAACTCACGACTCAGCGCTTGCAGCGTCAACTCGGCAAGGCGCTTGGTGCTACCCATGACATTGGTTGGTCGCACGGCCTTGTCGGTGGAAATCAGGACAAAGTTGGCCACCCCTGCCTGGAGCGCGGCCTGGGCCGTATTGAGCGTGCCTATCACATTATTGAGCACGCCTTCGGCAATGTTGTGTTCGACCATGGGGACATGCTTGTAGGCCGCGGCGTGATACACCGTGTCTACTCGCCAGGTTTTCATGACATCCAACAACTTGTCCGGGTTACGAACCGACCCGAGAATCGGCAAAAGACGGATGGACAGCGACTCTCGAGCGATCCGCTGCTCCAGTTCGGACAAGATGGAATAAAGATTGAACTCACTGTGTTCGAACAGTAGAAGCGTTGTCGGGCGCAGCGTCAGAATTTGCCGGCAAAGCTCGGAGCCAATGGAGCCCCCGGCGCCCGTGACCAACACGGACTGCCCCGTGATGCAATGTTCGAGCAAATCAGCCTGGGCCGGGACTGCGTCACGCCCGAGCAGGTCTGCAATGTCTACTTCCTGGATATCATCGACCTTGACCCGGCCGCTGGCCAGGTCCATGAAACCCGGGACGCTCCGAACGTGTAACGGAAAGCCTTCGAGAAACCCGAGAATCTCGCGACGGCGTCCACGGTTGGACGAAGGAATGGCGAGGAGAATTTCCTGAGCACCCGTGTTGTCGATCATCTGCTGGATGTGCTTGGGTTTATACACCTGCAATCCGGAGATCACCCTGTCGGCGATTCCGCTGTCGTCGTCGATAAAAGCAACAGGCCGCATGGCGCGCCCCATCCGCAAGGCAGCAACTAGTTGATTACCTGCAGACCCTGCGCCGTAGATAGCCACTTTCGGCAGACCGTCATCCCGGCTGGTGAACGGGACGTGCTGGGCAGCGCTGAACCAGTCGCCCATAAAATATTGACGCATGGCCAAGCGCAGCCCGCCGATCATGATCAGGCTCAACCACCAATAGTTGAAAATGATCGAACGGGGAACGACGTTTTGATGATTGCTGTACCAGTACACCACAACGCCAAGTATCAAGGACGATAGTGTCACCGCCTTGATAATGGCAATGAGCGCGTCATTTCCAAAGTACCGCATGACCGCACGGTACATGCCAAAGCGAATGAAAAGAGGAATGGCGATGACAGGTGCACTGACAAAAAGCCAGACGTGCTGAGTGAACGGGTTGACTAACTCGTCCACCCCAAGTCGCACAACAAACGCCATCCACAGGGCAAACCAGACCAACGAAATATCGGTCAGAACCTGCAGAATACGCTTATGTCGTCTTGGCAGACTTAACAACCTTGCCCGAATCTTATCCATAACCCCTCTAAACACCTCTCGAAGCTTCTAGCATTGATACAGCAACTACAGCTTTCGGTAACTCACTTACCGATAAAGCAATACTCAAAAACCAATGCGTCCATCACGCCTTGCCAGCGATTTCCAACTCGCCTGCGTGAAACTTGAAAGCCAGCAACACCATAGGCACGTAGGCCAGGACCAATCCCGCCACGCCATCGAGATACTGCATGACGACCAATATAGCCACTGGTACTAACCACAACAAATTGATCGCAGCGATTGCCAGCGTAACCGCCCGATGACTGCCATATTTTCGTGAAGCATACTGGTATCCATGGCTGCGATGGGCCTCATAAACCTTGTCCCCGCGCAACAGCCGACGAATGAGGGTAAAGGTGGCATCAACAATAAAGACGCCCAACAAAATGAGCCAGGCCCAGAGGAACAGTGGGTTCGTCCATGCCGCATAGAGCGACATCACCGCCAATATGATGCCCAGAAAACCACTGCCGGCATCGCCCATGAAGATCTTCGCCGGCGGAAAATTCCAGACAAGGAAACCCAAAACGGCCATCGCCAGTACAAGCGGAGCAATGGCGAGACTGCTGTGGCCCGCGATCCAGTAAACCAGGCAAGCACCGACACAGGCGCAAATCGCCTCGACGCTGGCCAGACCGTCAATACCATCCATGAAGTTGTAGAGATTGAGCATCCAGACCAGATAGAACGCTGCGATGACATAACCGAACCAGCCGAGACTGAACTCGTGGCCGAACAGATTGATCGGCGCCATCCCCCCAATCCAGAACAATGCCCAGATGGCACCACCGAAATGCGCAAGCAGGCGCCAACGCGCGGCAATATGCCCATGGTCATCGAGAAAACCAACGATTGCGATCCAGCCGCCGGCCCCCAGCAGAGCCAGCGCCATCGGCCAGGCCACGGCATCTGTCCAGGCCAGGACAGGCAACGCAATCAGAAAGCTCACGACAATAGCCACACCACCACCCCGAGGGGTCGGAACCGAATGTGAACTACGCGCATTAGGAATATCTATCAAGCTGCGTGCCAATGCGTATTTGCGCAATGCACCTGTGCCCAAGAATGAAACACCCACCACCAACGCCAACAGCCATATTGTGTTCAAAGGTCAACTTCCTGAAACAGCCAAAATCAATTCTGCAATTGAACCGGCACTGTCATAAGCCAGCTTAGCGCTGCCTTTCCTTGTAGTAGTTGGCAGCCGACACAAGCGCCTCATCGACGCTGACCGGAGGAGTCCAGCCCAGCAATTCCCGAGTTTTGCTTATATCGACCTGCAACGAGCCGCACAGTCGCTGGGACAAAGCCTGCTTGCCCAGTAGCTGTGCACCGCGCTCAAGCAATACGCTCGGCACAGGCAGCAAGCGTGCAGGTTTACCCAACGCCTGCGCCATCCGCGTCAACAATTGTGTCGTGGACAAATCCTCCCCATCACTGACGAGGAAGGTCTGATTGGCGGCGGCCGGATGACGGATGCAGGTGACGATCAAATCAGAAAGGTTTTCGAGCGCGACCAGGCTGCGCCGATTATGGATAGCCCCGAATGGCAAGGGAATGCCCTTGTCCAGCCAACGCATCATGTTCAGAAAGTTGGCTCTCACACCCGGGCCGTAAACGAGCACCGGACGGATGATCACCACTTCCATCCCGCTGGCGGTCGCAATCTCGCGCAGCCCCTGCTCGGCCTCCATTTTCGAAATGCCATACGGATCGCCAGGCGCGGGGGTCGCGTCAGCGAAGTACGGCTGATTGATCGGCGTACCTTCGCCATTGACCTTGATCGAACTGATGAACACAAAGCGACGAACACCCAACGCGGCTGCTTGCCGTGCGAGGCTTAGCGTGCCTTCGACATTCACCTTGCGAAACGCCTCCAGCGGATCGGATTCGGTGTCATTCATGACGTGAACGCGAGCCGCGCCATGAATGACAACCTCTACATGATCCAGCGCCTGCGACCAGTCGGTATCAGCACTAAGCCCGGCAGTTCGGACGGTAGTAACGCGCGAAGGACAGTCAGGCAAGGCGTGCCCACGAATGGCTGCCACTGGCTCCAGATCGTCAGAGGCCGCCAAGCGGCCCAATACCGCACGACCAACGAAGCCCGTTGCACCTGTCAATAAAACACGCATTTTTCAAACCTCGACGGCGCTCAGGATTTCGACCAGACAGTACGATTGATGTAGTCGGTGTAACTCAATACGACCCGAACTACCTGCTTCGACACAGGGCCTGCCTGGTAATCCCTCACGACCGGGATAACACGCTGGGTACGATCATGCTGGCTGGTTACCACACGTACGGCATCCAGAACGCCCTCCACTTTCAGGCCACTCATGATGAGAGTGCCTTCGTCCATCCCTTCTGGGCGCTCGTGCGCATTACGAATAGTAATGGCAGGCAAATTCAGAAGAGAGGCTTCCTCAGTGATGGTTCCACTGTCGGACAGCACGCAGAACGCCGACATCTGCAACTTGATGTAGTCGAGCAGACCGAATGGCTTCGAGAAGCGAATCAGTGGGTGGTCCAGCGATTCACCGATCGCTTCCAGGCGCTTGCGGGTACGAGGATGCGTGGAAACGATAATCGGATACTGGTACTTGTCGGCCAGGGCTCGCAGCGTTTTGAGCAGATCACGAAGGTTGTCCGGCGTATCGACGTTTTCTTCACGGTGAGCGCTGATGATGAAGAACTTGTCCTGCTCCAGGCCTTCTCGTGCGAGCACGTCGGAGGTGAGGATTTTCGGCATGTAATAGTCGAGCACCTCCTCCATGTGCGACCCGGTCTTGATGATGGTTTCAGGACGAATCCCTTCAGCAATCAGGTAACGCCGGGCATGTTCGGTCAGGACCATGTTGATATCGCTAAGGTGATCAAGCACCTTGCGATTCAGTTCTTCAGGGACGCGCTGGTCAAAACAGCGGTTGCCGGCTTCCATGTGGAACACCGGAATCTTGCGGCGCTTGGCGGCGATGACGGCCAGACAGGTATTGGTATCGCCGTAGAGCAGAAGCGCATCAGGCTTTTCGGCCTCAAATACTTCATCCGCCTTGGAAATCACTTCGGCAATGGTCTTGGCAGCGGTATCACCGGCGGCACCCAGGAAGTAATCAGGCTTGCGAATTTCAAGATCGTCGAAAAAAACCTGATTCAATTCGAAGTCGTAGTTTTGACCCGAGTGAACCAGTACATGATTAACCTGCTTATCAAGCTCGGCAATAACGCGGCTCATCTTGATAAGTTCTGGTCGCGTACCAACCAGCGTCATGACCTTAAGCATCAAGTTGCTCCTGAATGTATTCCAGATTCAACAGAACTTTCTTCACGCCTTCTACATCAAGACGCTCGGTGTTGTGGGAGGTGTAGTCGTCGAGATCGGAAATCTCCTGTTCGCCCTCAACAAAAAACTTCTTGTAGTTAAGGTCGCGATTGTCCGAAGGAATACGGTAGTAGCGCCCCATGTCTTCGGCCTTGGCCATTTCTTCACGGGAGATCAGCGACTCGTAAAGTTTTTCACCGTGGCGGGTACCGATGACCTTGACGGCATTGTCACGAGCGAACAGCTCCTTGAGCGCTTGCGCCAGGTCCGCCACTGTCGAGGCAGGTGCTTTCTGGACGAAAATATCGCCTTGCTCGGCGTGTTCGAACGCGTGCAGAACCAGGTCAACAGAATCCTCGAGCGACATCAGGAAGCGTGTCATGTTCGGGTCGGTGACGGTCAGCGGCTCACCGCTCTGCAGTTGATTGATGAACAACGGGATCACCGAACCACGGGATGCCATGACGTTACCGTAGCGGGTTGCGCAGATCACCGGGCCTGTCGCCGGAATCATCCGCGATTTGGCTACCATCAGCTTTTCAGCCATGGCCTTGGAAATACCCATCGCATTGATCGGATAAACAGCCTTGTCGGTGCTGAGCACAACAACGCGCTGCACACCCGAAGCGATGGCCGCATTCAGAACGTTTTCGGTACCCATGACGTTGGTACGCACGGCTTCCATCGGGTAGAACTCGCAGGAAGGCACCTGCTTCAGGGCTGCGGCGTGGAAAATGTAATCCACCCCCACCATAGCCTGATCAAGGCTATCGCGATCACGAACGTCACCGATGTAGAACTTCACTTTGTCATTCGACAAAGCAATGCGCATATCTTCCTGCTTTTTCTCGTCACGGCTGAATACGCGAATCTCTTTTACGTCGGTATCCAGAAAACGCTTCAACACCGTATGGCCGAACGAGCCCGTACCGCCCGTGATCATCAAAACTTTATTATCGAACATAACGATCTTCCCAAACCTGATTGAATTTAATGATCAACGCAACGCGCGCATCGATTTAACCAATTCCAACCATGAAGGTGGAACGTAACCGGTCACAGCCTGGAACTTCGAGGAGTCCAGTGAACGATCTATAGAAACTTGACTATCGGCGACGATATCGATTTGCTTTTCATAAACTTCAGCTACCAGTTTAAGAAGCGACAGCTTGTCGATCGGCGCCACCGACACATGATAAAGGCCATGGAGTTGCGGATTCGGGATCACGTAGTCGCGAATGACACGCGCCAGCTCTACGGTAGGAAGTCCAGAGAAAATGGCCTTCTCATAACCCTTGACCGACCCGCTCTGGGACAGGAACCAGTCCACCAGTGAATACTGGCTCCCCAGTTCGTGACCAATGATCGAGGTCCGCAGGGTGACGGCATTCAGGTCCGTGTGAAGCTCACCGATGTACTTGGACTTGCCGTAGAGATCCTCTGCATCAGAGATATCCTCCTCGGCGTACATGCCTTTACGGCCGGAAAATACGCAATCGGTGCTGATATGAATCAGGCGAGAGCCGGACAACGCACACAACTTGGCAATACGATGGGGCAACATGGCATTGATAGGGAGTGCGGAAAGCGGATCTTTGGCATCGGCCAATTGTTTGATGAGCCCGACGCAGTTGATGACGACATCCGGCTTGACCCGTGCCAGCACCGAAACCAGCGAGTCCTGGTCAAGCACGTCGACATTGCTGATCAACGAACTGTGCATGTCCTCAGAGAAGTATCTTGAGCCACCCGGATTGCGCAAAGTGCCCCACACCTCGTAGCGCGGGTTTCCATGGAATTGCCTGAACACTGTGCTACCCAGCATTCCGGTGACCCCTAACACGAGAACTTTCATTTTGAGCTACCTTTTAATTCATTGATCCTGCTACTGAGGATTTCGACCAGACGCTGACTTTGCCGCTCCATTTCGAAATGCTCGAGGTAGTAAGCCCGACCTGCCTGCCCCAACGATTCCCGCTCATCCGAAGTCATGCGAAAAAGTTGCTCAATGCAGTTGGCCATACCTACGGCGTCTTGCGCTGCAGTGGTCAGACCGGCTCCCGCCTCATGAATGACGCGCGCGCCCTCCCCGTCCAGCGCAGCGATAATCGGCCTCCCCGCAGCCAGGTAAGCCTGAACTTTACTAGGGATGGTATAGGAGAACGCCTCATCCTGCTTCAACGTCACCAATAATCCCTCGGCGCGACTGAAAAAATGTGGCATTTCAGTGGCCGCAAAGCGTCCGGCGAGAACAAGGTTGTCCAAACCGCGGGATTTCTTCTGGGTTTCGATCCAGTTCGACATACTGCCACTGCCGACCAACACAATCCTGAGTTCCGACAAATGGCGAAGCTTGTCAGCTACCTCAACGAGGGTTTCGACCGACTGGGCGGTCCCCAGGTTTCCGGCAAAAACCAGACAGAAATGGTTGTCGAGCTCCGCGAGCAAGGGTGCGGGAATCCGGGTCTCTTCGAGACTCGGCGGCACGTCCTGATATGAGTTTGGGTAGTACACGACCTTGCCAGGGTTGGCGTAACGGGCGACCGGCTCTCGAAATGCCCTCGACTGAACAAGAAGCGTATCGACGAAGGCGTAAATACCTTTCACCAGCCAGCCCACAACGCGCAATATTGCTTTGTTCTTGATGAACCCGGTCGCACTCAAGCTCTCCGGCCAGAGATCCTGAACCCATACAGCCAGATGACTCTTGAGTTTCCACTTCAAGTAAATCGCAGGAATTACTGAAGTAATAGGTGAAGGTGCAAACACAAAAATCGCGTCAAAATTTTCACCCTTTACTGCGGCCGGGTAATATTTAAGGCCATTTAAAATAAACGACAAATAGTTCAGAACAAGATTTTTTGCACCGGAAGCACCACGTGGTCTGAGTGGTGCACGACAAACACTAACGGAAGACTCGAATTTTTCTTCCTGATATCCAGAAGCACTGTAACCACCATAGACAACACCATCAGGGTAATTTGGCTTACCAGTAAGAACCTTGATGTCGTGCCCTTGAGCCGTCAAGGTCTTGACCAAATCATTAATAATGAACGACTCAGGCCAGAAATATTGCGTAACCACGAGGATTTTCATCTAGCAAGCACCTTCTTTTGAGCGTTTGGCCAACGCGAGCAACTCGGACCAAGTCTTTTTCGAGGTGTTTTCCCAATCAAATCTGTCACTCTGCAAAACGGCTGCAGTCGACAACTTAGTCAATAACTCAGGAGCTGATAGGGCCTCTTTCAGCGCATCAATCCTTGTTTTGCTGATATCAAACCCAACCACGCTCATTTTCTTGCCAAACTCTAAAACCAGCGGCAGGCCCACATAACCAAGGCCTACGACGGCCAACTTTACATTTTCGAGTTTAAGCATTGAATTTCCTTGCGACTAACTGCTGGAGCAACCGTAAAATGACTTCAACATATTGCAGATCCAGAAACTCGGGCAACACTTTACATGCTATCAAATCTTGACTTGAGAGCCTTCGGCCCAAGCTTGACAATAGAGTACACAAAAGAAAGTATCGCTCGGCATCTATTGAATCGAATCTTGAAATCTGGATAAGATTTCGACAAATCGATAAACCTTGAAGTTGTATCTTCGATATTAAACTGACCAGCTTTAGCTCTATGCGCATCAGACAGTAAATTATACTGAGGAACTTCCATTCGATATAGCGCTTCTATGCATTCGATAATAGGAATTCGACGCGTTGTGGCTGAAGCTTCGTTGTATGAGTAGCCATCAATTTCCGAAAAAAAGCCACAGGTATGGGGAGTCGATATTGATTCTATCCCAACAATTGATGGCACACCCGCTGCCGAGGCTTCAATGAGAGTGGTACCAGAGCCTATAAAGCAAAAAGCATCATTAAAAATTTCAGGAAGATCGGAATATTTTACTTCACCCATAAAGTGGACAAACTGCGCTACACCACACTGGATCGAATAAACTTCAAGTGCTTCTCTTTCGGGCCCATCTCCATATATAAAATAATGAAAATTATCAACAAGTCGCAACTTTGACAATATAGATATTACATGCCTATTGTAAATTTTGAAGTCCACAAGGCGACCAACAGACAACAGCTTTAAAGACAGCTTGCCAGGACAACACATCCTATAATGTTCAAGTGATATACCCAATGGCAATAATGTCACTTCACTACTATCTAAAGCCTTGTACGTAGCCGCAATCTCCGCAGTACTTTCATTCGGAAACAGAGTAAGCTTTACATTTTGATCGTACAGCTCAAGCATCTTTTTTCTAAAATAGACATTTCGATCGCGCCACCAAATAATTTCTCGAGAGTGGTAGATGCCGATAGACAATGCATCGAAAGAATATTTTTCCCGCTGGAAATACATATATGACAAAGTTAATAAATCAACAACATGGACCACATCAAAATGAGTATGAGAACACGCACTTGCAGGCACCAAAGCATTTAGCCAACTGGACGCTCCAAAAAATGGGAAATACTCAACAACGCAAACTGTTGCTACGGACGATAGCTTTTGGAAGAGTAAATTATCATGCTTACTGGAGAGCAAAATCACAGTAACGGTGTGGCCTTGCTTCTGTAATTCGGTGGCCAAACGGACCACGTAGGTTTCTACGCCACCCATGGACAGACCACCCATCACAAAAAGTATATTTTTCAATTTACTCTCTACTTACTAATTATTGAAATTAAAAAACTGAACTGCTTCACCTGTCCAACCCGCATTATCTGTCAAATTCAAGTACAAAGTCAGCCCTGCATACAACACTATTAGAGCGTAGCCCAACCATTTGCCGAACAACGAAAAAATGATAAACGGTAACAAGACGTATTCAAACATCGAAACGGCTGCATAACTCCTTCCCGCGACAATTGCAAAATCGCCCAATGCAATCCGTATAAAAGTTGCGCAAAAAAAGAAGCAAAAAACCAATTCAAAATGCTCATATCTACTTGAAATTCTGCACCAAAAAGTCAAAGCAAGCCCTACAAAAAACAAATTCTTTAAATTTACAGCACTAAACAAGGGTAACGGGTAATTATATATCTCCGCATTGAGATACAGATTTATTTTCTCACCTATAAACCCAAAATTAATCAAATATGAAAAAAATGTTTGTATATCAAAAAGCGCCGTAAAGGCCAGGAGAAAAAATGCGACGGCCGCGTATACACTGCGACTTGGTCGAAGTTGATAAATAGCGAACGGTAGTAGAATCAACAATGATGACACATGCACAAATGCGGCACAGATCAGCAGAAGCATGAACATACCGATCTTCCGCACAGGAATAAACGTCGCGGCCCAAAATAGAAGCGCAGAGGCCAAACCAAGACGTATGGCATTTAGTTCTTTATTAAGATAAAAATGACAAAAATATACAAGGATCGCAGCACCGACATGGGGAGAAAAAAACTTTATCGCCCTGACGTTCAGCGCTACAGAGGCTAATGCAACCACACTGAAAAGCACGAAAGGCTCGCCACCAAAACCGCGCAACATAGACAGCAGGGTAAAAAATCCGAGTTCCACATTGAACTGGGAGTAGCTATAACCGCATAAAAACTCATCACATCCAAAAAAAAACGGAACATCCGTGAACATTTGCGCGTAGGCAACGTCATCGCTACCGACCCCCAAACTCCGCAGTGCCGCTAATATCACGAGAGCTATAGCGGATGAAAAAACCGCAAGTTGCTTGACCCAACCTTGTTTAATCAACATTTCCGTACCACCGGAAATGGTCAAAAATATGAACATAGCGTAAATAGGCCAAACAAACTCAAAAGACATCAGTTACGCACCCAAAACTTCAACGCAAGAATACTCACCAGGAAACAGATGATATAGGACATCATATACGCAACCGTGACCCCTTCTGCGCCAACAATAAACTGCCCCATCAATAAGCTTAGAGATACAAATAAACCAGCTTGAAAAACCTCTGAAATAATGTAAATCCGGGTTGCTGCTCTCGCAACTGCAACAAAACCAATGACATAGTTAGAGGCTTTGAAAAAATCACCAATTAACTGGTATAGTAAAAATTCATTTAGCTCTTCGAACTCTTTAGAGAGCAGCAAGGGGACAAAAAAATCCCGCCCAAAATAAAGCGTCCCGCCTCCGACTGCGAAGACAACCATGACAAAAACTACAAACTTATGGGTAAGTTGCTCTACTTCTCTTTTATTATTGATCCTAGATATCATCGGCATGAAATAGGATGCCAAAAAGACACTAAAAAAACCCAAATATGCACTGGAAAGCCTAATTAGACCTTGCCAAATTCCCGCCTGGGTGTAGCCGGCATTAGTAATTAAATTTTGTCGAATATAAATCTCGACAACGGGAAATGCGATCGCACTCACGCACAACATCAAACTGAACCAGCTTAATTTTTTAAGTAAAAGCGGATCTATTTTCCTACGTCTGAACCTGAAACGTAGTGAAGACCTCAGATACAAATAAACACTTGGAAATATCGCCATTGCCAAGATCGATATAATCGCTATCGCCGCACCCGGCAACCCAAATTTTAATATCAGCAACCAAGCAAAAGGCAATGAGATTAAGTTCCCAATTATCTGAGCAAGTGCGAACGACTTAACATCAGCAAGTCCATTTGCGACAGAGGAGAACAGCATATTAAAGGCTAGCACGAGCTGAAAAACCGATAACAATGATATAACCCAGGCGAGACTACTATCCCCAAGTATGAACACTGATATCGGATGAGAAAAAAGCAAAAACAACAAAGCAAAAGAAACAGAAAAGACAAATGCAAAAGCCGAGGCCGTACTCAAAAGCCTATAGAGACCAAATTTGTCATTTCTGTACTCAGCGGAATACTTTATGACGCCATGAGTGATACCTCCGCCAGCCAACAGAGCGAGTATCGAAGTCAGACTCATAAAGTGGCCAAGCTTCCCCAGCCCGTCCGGCCCCAAATATAGAGCGATTAGCTTAAGAATCAGAAAGCCAACAACTATTTTTGAAGCCTGGGCAAGAGTCGTCAATACGGCGCTGGAAACAGCTTTCCGATACTGAAGTTTGTCGCTGCACTCGTTACGCGCCACAGGACATAATCGCTGCAGTTACTTGGCTCTTGACTTCATTTTCCTCATCCGTATTCATACCTAACCAGAGAGGCAAGCGAATAAGGCGCTCACTTTCACGGGTGGTAAACTTATCATAACCTGAAAACACACCAAGTTTTTTTCCAGCGGGCGCCGAATGCAAAGGAATATAATGAAACACTGCACCAACACCAACGTCCTTTAGTTTACTCAGTACCGCTGTGCGCACATCAATATCTTTCACCTTGATATAATACATATGGGCATTCGCAACACAACCATCCGGTATCACAGGGAGATCAACAACCCCCTTATTTTCATAAGCTTTAAAATGCTCATGGTACTTTGCCCATAGGGCAAGACGTGCAGAATTTATATATTCACAACGTTCTAACTGGCCATACAAATAAGCTGCTTGCAGCTCACCAGGAAGATAACTGCTTCCTACATCTACCCATGTATATTTATCAATCATCCCTCGAAAAAATTGACTCCGATTTGTCCCTTTTTCGCGGATTATTTCTGCACGAGCAACGAAGCGAGCATCATTAATAATCAACAACCCCCCTTCACCACCACTTGTAAAGTTTTTTGTTTCGTGAAAACTAAAGGCAGCCATGTGACCAATAGAACCCAGTTGACGCCCTTTGTAGGTGGACATCATTCCCTGAGCAGCGTCCTCTATTACAAACAAACCATTGCGCTTGGCAATATCCATTATTGTATCCATCTCGCAAGCGACGCCTGCATAATGTACAGGCACGATCGCCTTGGTCCGAGATGTAATAGCACCCTCAATCAGGGCTTCATCAATGTTCATTGTGTCTGGACGAATGTCGACAAACACGATTTTTGCCCCTCGCAGCACAAAGGCGTTTGCCGTACTCACAAAGGTATAGCTTGGCATGATGACTTCATCACCAGGCTGAATATCGATTAGAATTGCGGCCATTTCCAATGCCTGAGTACAGGAAGGCGTCAATAGTGCCTTGGCGCAGCCCAACTTTTTCTCAAACCACTGATGGCACAAAGCAGTGAACTCACCATCTCCCGACATTTTGCCACTGCGCATGGCACGGAGAACGTACTGATCTTCATTACCAGTATATGGCGGCTTATTAAATGGGATCATTTTTTTGCTCACTTAAAAATTCGACTTCGAGTTTCAGCAGATCTTTTTTACGTTGTTTTATAAACTTCGCTGGCACGCCGGCATATATCCCCCATGCCTCAGTCGACCTAGTGACTAATGCCATTGAGCCTATAGAACAACCTTCTGATATCTCAACACCCGGAAAAATAACCGCCCCCGCTCCCACAATGACATGCCTGCCGAGTCGAACAGCGGAAAATTTCTCGTTCTTGAATTTTTTCGGAACGAGAGAGTTGGTCAACGTCTCGCCGCTATAATCGTCCGATTGCGAAAAGACTTTTACGCCATATGCCAACGTACAAAAATCTTCCATGAAGATACCAGGAATACCTCCAGCGACAAGACACATCGGCGTGATGTGATTGTACCGACCAATTTTTACGCGTCCCGAGATCACACAAAAATCGTCAATCCTGGAAAAATCACCTATCTCAATTTTGTCCGCATTGTAAATACACGCCTTGTCGCTGATCTTTACCTGCTTGCCAAGACTCTTGAAACCCAATTTTTGAAGTTCTTCGTCGGTTAGATAGGCCATTCTTGATGTACCAATTGAATTTGTAGTGCTAAGTATTAATATTTCTACCATTACCAGTTACAAGCTTGCTTTAAAGTATGTAAGCCAAGCCCTGTGTTTCCTGCTCACAACCGAGAGAAGTGATTGCACTGGTAACCGGTAACCAGTCGAAAACCAAAGACTGATTGTACATTCACTAACCTGATCTCGCACAATGCCGCCGAAGAATCAACGCAAGCGCCTATTATCCAACGCTTGCCTTAGAGAAACCTCAAGAAAGCACTCTACGCCGATCCCACAAATAACGAACCAAACCAATCAGTAAACCCAAGAGCCCACCTCCAATCACAGCCAACCCTATGTACAGCATTTTCTTTGGCTTGATGGGTTCGTCAGGTATCTCAATCGATCCATCTTGCCGATAAACAGCAACGCCGGAGGGATCAATCCGCAAGTCTTCATAGAAAAACTTCTTGATTTCAAGCATACGAAGATTTTTTATGAAGGGATCGTTGCTTTTTCTCTCCTGCAAATTTTTTATTTCTGCACTCAGCGCTTTGGTGCCTCGCATGTATGTCAACTGGCCATCCATGGTCGCAGTGACTTCGGCGGCAACATTACCAGCAATGATAGGAGGCTCTTCAAGACCAATTGACTGCGCAACTCTCAACGCTTCTTGTAGTCGGCTAATCGAGTCACTCCTTATCCCACTTTCAGTCTGTCGCAAAATACTGATTTGCTGACCAATATTACGTGCGCGGACTTCTGCTTCCCGCGTAACGTTGGTAATCACCTCATTTTTAGAGGCTATTCCTGCATTTGTTGCGAAGGTTTTCACCCACTCGGTTGCGCGCGCAGGGTCATTATCCTGAACTGAAATTGAATATCGATCTGGTTGTTCCTTGGAGGGTAACCCTATAGTCAGTTTCTTTAAAAATTTTGAATACAATAAATCCTGTGATTTTTTTCGATCCGCTTCAGAAAGCGACGGCAAATACACATCTAGAAAGAATGCGCGACGCAAAGTCTCACTTTGCAAGTTGCGAGTAAAAACATCATACACATCCTTTACTGCATAAGGTGTAAGCTCCAACTCTTTGGTTCGACCATAGTTAAAATCGGCGATTCCATTCAAAGTAGGCGGCAGCAAATATACACGAGCCTCATATACTGGCTTACTGATAAACGCATAAGCTGTTACACCCAAAGCAACAACCAAGGTAGTGCACAGTATCATTACTTTTTGAGCCCAAAGGGATCTCATCAACTCAAATAAATCTATCTCATCCGACCCGGGCTTGGTCGATGGGTCATTCGTCATTCTGGCCAGCCTTTTCTAGTATACATTTATGATGTTGCGCCTCATGTTCCAAGCTCGTATTTTAACTAATTCCAGGATGTCTTTTCTTCTTTTGCGCAAAAATAAAAGCTAAAAGAGGCCCTATTGCCATACCGCTCAGCAACACCAAAATTAGCGATACAGCTAGCGGAAGCTCAGGCGACGACCACCCAAGAAACACCAGTGAAACAGATTGCTTATTTTCAAGCACAAAAATGACTGTCGCAAATACAATCAGCAGTGCGATTACAAAATAAACTATGCGTTTGACATAACTCATCGAAAAGCTTCCCGCAAATATCAATTACTGCTTTACATCCTCGTCCTCATCCTCATTTACCCGATCCCTCAGCTCTTTCCCGGGCTTGAAATGCGGAACGAACTTGCCATCGAGACTGACAGACTGGCCGGTTTTCGGATTGCGCCCTACCCGTGGCGCACGGTAGTGCAGAGAGAAGCTGCCAAACCCCCGGATCTCGATACGATCCCCGGTAGCCAGACATTGGGACATTTGCTCAAGCATGGTCTTGATGGCCAGCTCCACATCCTTGGATGAGAGCAGCCCTTGATGGGTGACAATTCGTTCGATCAACTCCGACTTCGTCATATTTTTCCCTTCTTTTTCAAGCAGCTAGATCAGCGCTTCAAAGGTTTTAGCACGCCTGCACGATTTTGAACAGCCTGAGTTTTACCATCTATCCCCCCCCCAAAAAAATGCTTGATCCCCGGAACGGGAAGACTCTGGACGATCACCCTGTCATCGGCAAATCACCAGCATAGTGCGCGTCAGGAAACCTGCCGGGTTGAACCCGAAAAGCCCACCCTCCTCCTCGTCTTCCTTGAGATCATCAGACCTTGCCACGACCTGGTAGCCCGTTCCCTTGCATTCCTTGGCCGCACGCTTGTAACACTTGTCCCATTTCGAACCGAGCCCCGAACAATCGACCTCAATACCGCTAACCCCACGCACTACGTGAGTTTTGGCACTGGTGGTACAACCCGCCAATGCCAGCACTGCCACTGCGACAATGAGCTTGTTCATTCACGTCCTTTTGCCAGAAAGCCTGTCAGGCGATCATTAGTCTCAGGCTAAAGACTAGCTGCAAATAAGCGCTTGATCCGACTAAACATTCAGACCTTCTTTCGGCGTTTTTGGTTCACGCCCCAGGCATCCGAACGCAATTCACCAAACGCCAGGCACAAAAAAGGGCGACCGAAGTCGCCCTTTTTTACAGAAAGTCAGAACTCAGTTCTGTTTTTCCATTTGTGCACGCAGCAGGTCACCCAGAGTGGTGGCCACAGGAGCATCAGTAGCTACTGGCTTGTCGCGCAGGCTCTGGATTGCTTCTTTCTCGTCTTCAACGTCTTTCGACTTGATCGAGAGCTGAATTACACGGCTCTTGCGGTCAACGCTGATGATCTTGGCTTCTACTTCTTCGCCTTCTTTCAGAACGTTGCGCGCGTCTTCAACGCGGTCACGGCTGATTTCGGAGGCTTTCAGAGTCGCTTCGATATCGTCGGCCAGAGTGATGATGGCGCCTTTAGCGTCAACTTCCTTCACGATGCCTTTAACGATGGCGCCTTTGTCGTTCTCTTGAACGTACTCGGAGAACGGATCGCTTTCCAGCTGCTTGATACCCAGGGAGATGCGCTCGCGCTCTGGGTCAACCGACAGGATAACGGTGTCCAGCTCGTCGCCCTTCTTGAAGCGGCGAACGGCTTCTTCGCCCACTTCGTTCCAGGAGATGTCGGACAGGTGAACCAGACCGTCGATGCCGCCGTCCAGACCAATGAAGATACCGAAATCGGTGATCGACTTGATGGTGCCGGAGATTTTATCGCCCTTGTTGAACTGGCCAGAGAAATCTTCCCATGGGTTAGATTTGCACTGCTTGATGCCCAGGGAGATACGACGACGCTCTTCGTCGATGTCCAGAACCATGACTTCCACTTCGTCGCCGACTTGTACGACTTTCGAAGGGTGGATGTTCTTGTTGGTCCAGTCCATTTCGGAAACGTGTACCAGACCTTCAACGCCTTCTTCCAGCTCAGCGAAGCAGCCGTAGTCGGTCAGGTTGGTTACACGCGCGGTAACGCGAGTGCTTTCCGGGTAACGGGCTTTGATAGCAACCCATGGATCTTCGCCCAGTTGCTTCAGGCCCAGGGAAACACGATTGCGCTCGCGATCGTATTTCAGAACCTTGACATCGATCTCGTCGCCAACGTTGACGATTTCGGAAGGATGCTTGATACGCTTCCAAGCCATGTCGGTAATGTGCAGCAGGCCATCGACGCCACCCAGATCGACGAATGCGCCGTAATCGGTGAGGTTCTTGACGATACCTTTGACTTGTTGGCCTTCCTGCAGGGATTCCAGCAGAGCTTCGCGCTCGGCGGAGTTCTCGGCTTCCAGGACGCTGCGACGGGAAACGACAACGTTGTTGCGCTTCTGGTCCAGCTTGATGACCTTGAATTCCAGCTCTTTGCCTTCCAGGTGCGTGGTGTCGCGCACTGGACGGACGTCAACCAGAGAACCTGGCAGGAACGCACGGATGCCGTTAACGTCGACAGTGAAGCCGCCTTTAACCTTACCGTTGATAACGCCCTTGACCACTTCTTCGGCTGCGAAGGCTGCTTCCAGAACAATCCAGCATTCAGCGCGCTTGGCTTTTTCACGGGACAGCTTGGTTTCACCAAAGCCGTCTTCAACCGAGTCCAGAGCAACGTGAACTTCGTCACCGACGTTGATGTTCAGTTCGCCAGCGTCGTTGTAGAACTGCTCAAGCGGGATGAGTGCTTCAGACTTCAGGCCAGCGTGAACGGTTACCCAGCGAGCCTGGTAATCGATATCAACGATAACACCGGTGATGATGGAGCCTGCCTGAAGGTTCAGGGTTTTTAGGCTTTCTTCAAAGAGTTCCGCAAAGCTTTCGCTCATTTTAATTCCTGTTGATGAGGGCGAAGAATACGCCCATCTCCACACCCCAGACGGTGTGGGTTAGTTTCATTTAAAAGAAGCCACCGCAGGACTATGACTGGTCCCCTGCGGCCTTCTTGGTCACCCGGCGATATCGCGAATGGCGATCTCGCTCATGATGCGTTCCAGCACCTGGTCGATGGATAATTCCGTGGAATCCAGCTGTATGGCGTCAGCCGCCGGTTTAAGCGGGGCTACCGCTCGCTGGGTGTCACGCTCATCGCGCGCACGTATCTCATCTAGCAGACTCGACAGACTAACACCCTCGACCTTGCCCTTCAACTGCAAATATCGACGGCGCGCCCGCTCCTCGGCGCTGGCGGTCAGAAAAATTTTCAGCGGCGCGTCAGGAAAAACCACTGTGCCCATGTCGCGACCATCCGCCACAAGGCCCGGCGCCTCCTGAAAAGCCCGCTGGCGCTGCAGCAGCGCCTCGCGGACAGCGGGCAGCGCAGCCACCTGGGAAGCGCCGGAACCGACGCTTTCGGTACGAATGACATCGCTGACTTCATCACCTTCCAGGATGATGCGTTGCAACTGACCGTCCGTCGCCGCGATGAACTGCACATCCAGATGAGCGGCGAGTTTCTTCAGCAGCTCTTCATTGGTCAGGTCGACACCATGATTATGCGCGGCAAAGGCCAGCAACCGGTACAACGCACCGGAATCCAGCAGGTTCCAGCCCAGGCGCTTGGCCAGAATCCCGGCTACCGTGCCCTTGCCCGAACCGCTTGGCCCATCGATGGTGATGACCGGTGCAATGTTGATCACGACTGTGCCTCTTGTGCCACGCGAATACCGACCTGTGCACACAGCGCCAGGAAATTCGGGAACGACGTCGCGACGTTGGCGCAATCATGAATGCGGATTGGCGCACTGGCGCGCAGCGAAGCAACGCTGAACGCCATGGCAATACGGTGATCACCATGACCGTGCACTTCACCGCCGCCGATCTGGCCGCCGTCGATGATGATGCCATCCGGGGTTGGTTCGCACTTTACGCCCAGCGCCAGCAAACCATCCGCCATGACCTGGATGCGATCCGATTCCTTGACCCGCAGCTCTTCGGCGCCACGCAACACTGTGCGCCCTTCAGCGCAGGCGGCGGCGACGAACAGCACCGGGAACTCGTCGATCGCCAGCGGAACCAGCGCCTCGGGAATCTCGATACCTTTGAGTTTAGCTGCACGTACGCGCAAGTCCGCCACCGGCTCGCCACCCACTTCACGCTGGTTTTCCAGGGTGATGTCGGCGCCCATCAGGCGCAGGATGTCGATCACGCCGGTACGGGTCGGGTTGATGCCGACGTGTTCCAGCACCAGTTCCGAACCTTCAGCGATCGATGCCGCTACCAGGAAGAACGCCGAGGACGAAATATCACCCGGGACTTCAATGTGGGTCGCGGTCAGCTTGTTGCCGGACTCGACCGATGCGGTCGCACCATTGACCGTTACCGGGTAGCCGAAGCCACGCAGCATGCGCTCGGTATGGTCGCGGGTCGGAGCAGGCTCGGTGACCGTGGTCTTGCCTTCGGCATACAGACCGGCCAGCAGCAGGCAGGACTTAACCTGGGCGCTGGCCATCGGCATGGTATAGGTCAGGCCCTTGAGCTTGTTGCCACCACGAATGGTCATCGGTGGACGACCTTCGGCGGCGGTTTCGATCACCGCGCCCATTTCACGCAGCGGATTGGCCACACGATTCATCGGGCGCTTGGACAGCGAAGCGTCGCCGGTCAGGGTGCTGTCGAAGTTCTGCGCAGCCAACAGGCCGGACAGCAGACGCATCGAAGTACCGGAGTTGCCCAGATAGATCGGGCCCGGCGCCGGTTTCAGGCCATGCAGACCGACACCGTGGATGGTCACACGGCCGTGGTGCGGGCCTTCGATGACCACGCCCATGTCGCGGAACGCCTGCAAGGTTGCCAAGGCGTCTTCGCCCTCGAGGAAGCCTTCGACTTCGGTGACGCCTTCGGCCAGCGAGCCGAGCATGATCGAACGGTGGGAAATGGATTTGTCACCCGGTACGCGAATCCGACCGGACAGGCGGCCACCAGGTTGAGCCAGGAAGATCAGATCGTTGGAATTCATAGCGTCCACATAGGCCCTGCGGGCCAGGATTTTACTGAAATGCTCGCGGGCAACCCGGGCGCGAGTGAAAACGCCCAACAATTGGTGCCCATCCCCTGCATCGACCGCGTCGCGCAAGGCGTCGAGGTCGCTGCGAAATGTATCGAGTGTGCGCAGGACAGCTTCGCGGTTGGCGAGGAAGATGTCGTGCCACATGACCGGGTCGCTACCGGCGATTCTTGTGAAATCGCGGAAACCGCCCGCAGCGTAACGGAAGATCTCAAGATTTTCATTGCGCTTGGCCAACGAATCGACCAGGCCGAACGCCAGCAAGTGCGGCAGATGGCTGGTCGCGGCCAGTACTTCGTCGTGACGCTCGACCTGCATGTGCTCGACATCGGCGCCCAACTCGCGCCACAAACGGTCGACTACCGCCAGGGCTGCCGGATCGGTTTGCTCCAGCGGCGTCAGGATCACTTTGTGACGACGGAACAGTTCAGCGTTGGAGGCTTCCACCCCACTCTGCTCTGAACCGGCAATCGGGTGCCCCGGCACAAAGCACGACGGCATCTTGCCAAATGCTTCGGTGGCCGCGCGCACCACATTGCCCTTGGCACTGCCGACATCGGTCAGGATCGCCTGCCCCAGATCCATGCCCGCCAGACGCGCAAGCACTTTCTCCATAGCCAGGATCGGCACCGCCAGCTGGATGACGTCGGCGCCCTGACAAGCAACGCCCAGGTCTTCCTCGCAGCGATCCACCACACCCAACTCGACCGCGAGCTTGCGCGATTGCGGATCGAGATCGACTCCGACCACTTCGCGGCACAGACCGCTTTCACGCAAGCCCTTGGCAAACGAACCGCCGATCAACCCGAGACCGACCACCACCAGGCGACCGATCATAGGCTCAGCAGATTGCAGCGCAGTGACATCAACCACGAGCCAGAACCTTGGTCAGCGCCTCAAGGAAGCGGCTGTTCTCTGCCGGCAGGCCAATGGTGATGCGCAGGTGGTTTGGCATGCCGTAGTTGGCCACCGGACGCACGATCACGCCTTCACGAAGCAAGCCCTGGAACACCGGGGCCGCAACCTGACCGAGATCGACGCAAATGAAATTGCCTTTGGATGGTATCCAGCTCAGCCCCAGCTCACGGAAACCGGCCTCCAGCTGCTGCATGCCGGACTCGTTCAACTGACGGCTTTGCGCCAGATACTCTTCGTCCTTCAACGCCGCACAGGCCGCGGCCAGGGCCAGACTGTTGACGTTGAACGGCTGGCGTACACGGTTCAGCACGTCTGCGACCACCGCCGTGGACAAGCCATAACCCACGCGCAGCGCCGCCAGGCCATAGGCCTTGGAGAAGGTGCGGGAAACCAGCAGGTTCGGATAAGCCGCCAGGAAATCCAGGCCATCCGGCAGATCGCTGCCTTCGGCGTATTCGATGTAAGCCTCGTCCAGTACGACCAGCACATGCTCCGGCACATCCTGCAGGAATTCGTCCAGCGCCTCGGCGTCGAACCAGGTCCCGGTCGGGTTGTTCGGGTTGGCGATGAACACCACGCGGGTGTTGGCATCGATCGCCGCCAGCATGGCAGGCAGGTCATGCCCCCAATCCTTGGCCGGAACCACTTTGGCCTGTGCGCCGACCGCCTGGGTGGCAATCGGGTAGACAGCGAATGCATGCTCGCTGAACACGGCGTTCAGGCCCGGTGCCAGATAAGCACGCGCAACCAGTTCCAGGATGTCGTTGGAACCGTTGCCCAGCGTGACCTGGTCGAGTTCGACGCGGCACTGCTCGGCCAGCAGGCTCTTGAGGGCAAAACCGTTGCCGTCCGGATAACGGGTCAGCTCGGCCAGCGCATCGCGGATCGCCGCCAGCGCCTTGGGGCCAGCGCCCAGCGGGTTTTCGTTGCTCGCCAGCTTGACGATACTGGCTGGATCGAGGTCCAGCTCACGCGCCAGTTCGTCCACGGGTTTGCCCGGAACGTAAGGCGAAAGTTGTTGCACGCCCGGCTGTGCCAGAGCGAGGAAATTGCCACTCATTTGCTACCGCCCCTTAGAGAACTGCTTTCGGGTAGGAACCCAGCACCTTGAGTGCCACTGCTTCCTGACTGATCTTTTCCAGCACACCTTTGACCAAGGGGTCGCGGTGGTGGCCGACGAAGTCGATGAAGAACACATAGGTCCATTTACCGCTGCGCGACGGACGAGTCTCGATTCGCGTCAGGTCGATGCCATTGTCGTGGAATGGCACCAGCAACTCGTGAAGCGCACCCGGCTTGTTGCTCATCGAAACGATGATCGATGTCTTGTCGTCGCCGGTCGGTGGCACTTCCTGGTTGCCGATCATGAGGAAGCGCGTGGAGTTATCCGGACGGTCCTCGATTTTTTCGGCCAGACGGGTCAAGCCGTACAGGCCGGCCGCCATATCGCCGGCAATCGCCGCCGAGTTCCACTCACCCTTGACCCGCTTGGCCGCTTCGGCGTTGCTGGACACCGCCACGCGCTCGACATTCGGGTAATGGGCGTCCAGCCACTTGCGGCACTGGGCCAGTGACTGGGCGTGGGAGTAGATGCGGCTGATGCTGTCGGTCTTGGTGTTTTCACCGACCAATAGGTGATGGTGGATACGCAGCTCGACTTCACCGCAGATCACCATGTCATGTTCGAGGAAGCTGTCGAGGGTGTGGTTGACCGCGCCTTCGGTGGAGTTCTCCACCGGCACCACACCAAAATTCACCGCCCCCGCCGCCACTTCACGGAACACTTCGTCGATCGCCGCCATCGGCTTGCTGATCACCGCGTGGCCGAAGTGCTTCATGGCCGCCGCCTGAGTGAAGGTGCCTTCAGGGCCGAGATAAGCCACTTTCAGCGGCTGTTCGAGCGCCAGGCACGAAGACATGATTTCACGGAACAACCGCGCCATCTCTTCGTTGCCCAGCGGCCCCTGGTTGCGCTCCATGACACGCTTGAGCACCTGAGCTTCGCGCTCGGGACGATAGAACACCGGCACTTCGCCTTCGGCCAGCGAGGCCATCTTTACTCGCGCGACTTCCTGGGCGCAGCGCGCACGCTCACTGATCAGCTCCAGGACCTTTTCGTCCAGGGCATCAATGCGCAGGCGCAGTGCCTTGAGTTCTTGCTCAGACATTAGCCGTGTTCCTTCTCGAACTCTGCCATGTACGAAATCAGCGCATTGACGGCGTTGATGTCGACGGCGTTATAGATGGAGGCGCGCATGCCACCCACGGAACGGTGGCCCTTGAGGTTCAACAGGCCACGCTCGTCGGCACCGGCCAGGAACGGCTTGTCCAGGCGATCATCAGCCAGGCGGAACGGCACGTTCATCCACGAGCGGTCCGACTTGTTGATCGGGTTGCTATACAGGCCGCTGGCATCGATGAAGCTGTACAGCGTGCGCTGCTTGACTTCGTTGAGCTTGCCGATGGCCTCGACGCCGCCCTGCTCCTTGAGCCACTCGAACACCAGGCCGGACAGGTACCAGGCCAGCGTCGGCGGGGTGTTGTACATCGAGCCGTTATCAGCCGCGACCTTGTAGTCGAGCATGGTCGGGCACAGGGAACGGGCCTTGCCCAGCAGGTCTTCGCGTACGATGTTGACGACGATACCGCTCGGGCCGATGTTTTTCTGGGCACCGGCGTAGATCATGCCGAAGCGCGACACATCCACCGGGCGCGACAGGATGTCCGAGGACATGTCGGCCACCAGCGGAACATCGCCGGTTTCCGGGATCCACTGAAACTCCAGGCCGCCGATGGTTTCGTTCGGCGCGTAGTGAACGTAGGCCGCGTCTTTCGACAGCTTCCACTCGTTCTGGCCGGGAATGGCGAAATAATCGTAAGGCTTGGCGGTGGCGGCAACGTTGACGTGGCCAAAGCGCGAAGCTTCTTCGATGGCCTTCTGCGACCAGATACCGGTGTCGATATAGTCGGCCGAGCCGTTTTCCGGCAACAGGTTCAGAGGAATCTGAGCAAATTGCTGGCTGGCGCCGCCTTGCAGAAACAGCACTTTATAGTTCGAGGGGATATTCAGCAGATCACGCAGATCCTGCTCGGCCTTGGTGGCGATGGACACGAACTCATCACTGCGATGGCTCATTTCCATGACCGACAGACCCTTGCCGTGCCAGTCGAGGAGTTCACCCTGGGCGCGCTGCAGGACAGCTTCGGGAAGCGCCGCAGGACCGGCACAGAAGTTATAGGCTCTCTTGCTCACATCCAATCTCGCTCTGATTTGGTGGTATCACGCAATAAATCACAACATCAATCACCACGGAACCAATGTGGGAGCGGGCTTGCTCGCGAAAGCGGTGTTTCAGGCGACATCTGTGCTGAATGTCAGACCGTATTCGCGAGCAAGCCCGCTCCCACATTTGATCGTCGTGGGTGTCGAAATTTTCTAAAGGGACAAACAACAAGGGGGCGAATTTTCATCCGCCCCCTGCTTGCCCACTTATTCCTGTGGTTCTTCGTCAGCGGCGGCGTCGAGTTGCTGGTCTTCGGCAACGTCGTCGATCACGACTTCACCGACAAACCCTTCACCCTCTTCACCTTCCAGCTCTTCACCCTCGACTTCCGACGGCTCTTGAACCCGCTCCAGCCCGACCAGTGTTTCGTCGTTGGCCAGTTTGATCAGGGTCACGCCCTGGGTGTTACGACCCAGGCTGGACACTTCGTCGACACGGGTACGCACCAGGGTGCCCTGGTCGGAAATCAGCATGATTTCCTCGCCGTCGAGTACCTGGACCGCACCGACCAGACGGCCGTTACGTTCGTTGCTGACCATGGCGATAACGCCCTGACCGCCACGCTTGTATTCAGGGAACTCGGTGATCGCCGTGCGCTTGCCGTAGCCACGCGCCGAAGCGGTGAGGATCTGGCTGCCTTCTTCCGGAATCAGCATGGAAATCAGCTTCTGACCTTCCGGCAGACGCATGCCGCGCACACCGCGGGCGGTACGGCCCATGGCGCGAACGTCGGATTCCTTGAAGCGCGTCACTTTGCCGCCGTCGGAGAACAACATGACTTCACGCTCGCCATCGGTGATGGCCGCGGAAATCAGCACGTCGCCTTCGTCCAGTTCCAGTGCGATCAGGCCGACGCTGCGTTGACGGCTGAAGGATTCCAGCGGGGTCTTCTTCACGGTGCCGTTGGCGGTGGCCATGAAGATGTAGTGACCTTCGGTGTATTCCTCGACCGGCAGCATGGTGGTGATGTACTCACCGTCGTCCAGCGGCAGCAGGTTGACCAGCGGACGACCACGGGCAGCGCGGGACGCTTCAGGGATTTCGTAGGTTTTCAGCCAGTACACCTTGCCCTTGCTGGAGAACAGCAGCAGCGTGGTGTGGCTGTTGGCAACCAGCAGGTGAGCGATGTAGTCCTCATCCTTGACGCCGGTCGCCGACTTGCCTTTACCGCCACGACGCTGGGCCTGGTACGCAGCCAGCGGCTGGGTCTTGGCGTAGCCACCGTGGGAAATGGTCACGACGCGCTCCTCTTCCGGGATCATGTCACCCAGGGTCAGGTCGAGACGGGCATCGAGGATTTCGGTACGACGCACGTCGCCGTACTCGGCGCGAATCACTTCCAGCTCTTCGCGAATCACTTCCATCAGGCGCGTGGCGCTGTTGAGGATGCGGATCAGCTCACCGATCTGGTTGAGGATCTCTTGATACTCGGCCAGCAGCTTTTCGTGTTCCAGGCCGGTCAGGCGGTGCAGACGCAGTTCCAGAATGGCTTGCGCCTGCTCTGGCGACAGGAAGTACTTGCCGTCGCGCAGACCGTATTGCGGATCGAGGTTTTCCGGACGGCACGAATCGGCACCGGCACGTTCAACCATTGCCACCACGGCCGAGGACTCCCAAGGGGTGCTGACCAGCGCTTCCTTGGCTTCCGACGGCGTTGGCGATGCCTTGATCAGGGCGATGACCGGGTCGATGTTCGACAGGGCAACCGCTTGACCTTCAAGGATGTGACCACGCTCGCGCGCCTTGCGCAGTTCGAACACGGTACGACGGGTTACCACTTCGCGACGGTGGCGGACGAAGGCTTCCAGCAGATCCTTGAGGTTCAGGATCCGCGGACGGCCGTCGATCAGCGCGACGATGTTGATACCGAACACCGCTTGCAGCTGGGTCTGGGCGTAGAGGTTGTTGAGGATGACCTCAGGCACTTCGCCGCGACGCAACTCGATCACGACGCGCATACCGTCCTTGTCGGACTCGTCGCGCAGTTCGGTGATGCCTTCGAGCTTCTTCTCTTTTACCAGTTCGGCGATCTTCTCGATCAGACGCGCCTTGTTCAGCTGGTAAGGGAGTTCGGTGATGACGATCTGCTGGCGGCCACCGACCTTGTCGATGTCTTCGATCATCGAGCGGGCGCGCATGTAAATGCGCCCGCGACCGGTGCGGTAGGCTTCGATGATGCCGGCACGACCGTTGATGATCGCGGCGGTCGGGAAGTCCGGACCGGGGATGTATTGCATCAGCTCGTCGACAGTCAGCTCTGGATTGTCGATGAGCGCCAGGCAACCGTCGATGACTTCACCGAGGTTGTGCGGCGGAATGTTGGTCGCCATGCCCACGGCGATACCGCTGGAGCCGTTGACCAGCAGGTTGGGAATACGGGTCGGCATGACCGCCGGGATCATTTCGGTGCCGTCGTAGTTCGGCACCCAGTCCACGGTTTCTTTATGCAGGTCAGCCAGCAGCTCGTGCGCCAGCTTGGTCATGCGCACTTCGGTGTATCGCATGGCCGCGGCGTTGTCGCCGTCCACCGAACCGAAGTTGCCCTGGCCGTCTACCAGCAGGTAGCGCAGGGAGAATGGCTGCGCCATCCGAACGATGGTGTCGTACACCGCGGTATCACCGTGCGGGTGATACTTACCGATCACGTCACCGACAACACGGGCAGATTTCTTGTACGGCTTGTTGAAGTCGTTGCCCAGCTCGCTCATCGCGAACAGCACGCGCCGGTGCACGGGCTTCAAGCCATCGCGCGCATCCGGCAGTGCCCGCCCGACAATTACGCTCATCGCGTAGTCGAGGTAGGACTGCTTCAGCTCGTCTTCGATATTGACCGGGAGGATTTCTTTGGCCAGTTCGCCCATGAGAAGCCTGATTCCTTTTTCTGGTGAAACTTCGTCACATCCATATGGGACCAACGAAGCTCGCCGATACAGGCTGAGTGCCATGCACCGACTTACGACAAATCAACGAGTTATGCCATGGATCTGCGCAGTACGGGTCGCCACTTCGGGCAACCCTGGAAACCGCCGGATGTTATCACAAGAGCCGCCACGCACCTATCCCCCAGATGCGCATGGAGAGTAGTTAGTTGACCGGTGACAGGCTTGAAGGGGACGAGAGGGGCTTAGAGGCTTGATGATTGCAGATTTCAGGCTCGATTCAGGCTGATTTGTTGACTTTGCGGGCCTCTTCGCGAGCAAGCCCGCTCCCACACTGGATCGGCGTCGCGTACATATTTTGCGACCGACTTGGTCCAATGTGGGAGCGGGCTTGCTCGCGAATACAATTCATCAGTCGCCAAAGAGCCTTAATGCAGACGCTTGCGGCACATCAACTGCGCCATCTTCGCCGTATCCGGGCGCTCGACGATGCCTTTTTCGGTGACGATCGCATCGATCAGGTCCGCCGGAGTCACATCGAACACCGGATTGAACGCTTCGACATCCGCACCCACCCGCTTGCCACCGACCTCCAGCAACTCGCGGCCATCACGCTCCTCAATCGGAATGTCATCGCCGCTGGCCAGGTGCATGTCGATGGTCGAACTCGGCGCCACCACCATGAAGCGCACGCCGTGGTGCATGGCGTTGACGGCCAGTTGATAGGTGCCGATCTTGTTGGCCACGTCGCCATTGGCGGTGATCCGGTCAGCACCGACGATGACCCAGGTAGGGCCTTTGGTCTTCATGATATGCGCGGCGGCGGAATCGACATTGAGGGTCACGGGAATGCCTTCATTGGCCAGTTCCCACGCGGTCAGCCGCGAGCCCTGCAGCCATGGACGGGTTTCGTCGACATACACCCGCTCGACCATGCCCTCGATGAAAGCCCCACGAATCACCCCCAGCGCCGTGCCAAAGCCGCCCGTGGCCAGTGCGCCGGTGTTGCAGTGGGTCAGGATCGCCTGGGCGTTGCCCTGATGCTTGCGGATCAGGTCCACACCCAGTTGCGCCATGGTCAGGTTGGCTTCGCGATCGCTTTCGTGAATGGCGATGGCCTCTGCCTCCAGCACCTCCAGCGGATCGGCATTGTCTTTCAGGCGATCAAGCCGGTCGTGCATGCGGCCCAGCGCCCAGAACAGGTTGACCGCAGTGGGACGGGAATCGGCCAGCAGCGCGAAATCCTCTTCCAGCGCCGCGTACCAGTCGCCACCTTCGGCAATCCGGGCACGGGCCGCGAGCACGATGCCATAAGCGGCACTGATACCAATCGCCGGCGCACCGCGCACCACCATCGAGCGAATGGCCTCGGCCACACCGGCCGCACTGGTGTAGGCGATCCAGGTTTCCTCGAACGGCAAAATGCGCTGATCCAGCAGATGGAGAGCGCCATCACGCCAATCGATGGCCTTTACCTTTTCCGCAGCCAACAGTCGATCGCGCATCCCTCACCCCGCACTCATGAACAAAAGCCGCCGATTATAGCGATCCCCCCGCGAAGACGCTCGGGTATACTTCGCCATCCTTTACAAAAGCACTGGAACCGACCCTCGATGCCGAACACTGCCGCTGCGCTCGACCTGTTATTGCTGCCGACCTGGCTGGTACCCGTCGAACCTGCTGGTGTTGTCCTCAAGGAACATGGCGTGGGCATCCGTGATGGACGCATCGTGTTTATCGGCCCACGTTCCGCCGCACTGAAGCTTAACGCAACCGAAACCCGCGAGTTGCCCGACATGTTGCTCAGCCCCGGCCTGATCAATGCCCACGGGCACGCGGCGATGACGCTGTTCCGTGGCCTGGCCGATGACCTGCCATTGATGACCTGGCTGGAGAACCACATCTGGCCCGCCGAAGCCAAGTGGGTCGACGAGGACTTCGTGCGCGACGGCACGGATCTGGCCATCGCCGAGCAAATCAAAGGTGGCATCACCTGTTTCTCTGACATGTACTTCTTCCCGAAGGTTGCCAGCGAGCGCGTGCACAACAGCGGCATTCGCGCGCAGATCGCGATTCCGATCCTCGACTTCCCCATTCCGGGCGCCGCTACAGCGGACGAAGCCATTCGTCAGGGCGTCGAGTTGTTTGGCGATCTCAAGCACCACGAGCGCATCAAAATCACCTTCGGCCCCCATGCACCCTACACCGTGGGCGACGAAAACCTGGAAAAAATCCGGGTGATCGCCGAAGAACTGGACGCCTCGATCCACATGCACGTGCATGAAACGGCATTTGAAGTGCAGCAATCGGTCGAGCAGCGCGGTGAACGACCGCTGGCCCGACTGGCGCGCCTGGGCTTGCTGGGGCCACGCTTCCAGGCGGTTCACATGACCCAGATCAGCGAAGAAGACATGACGCTGCTGGTAGAAAGCAACAGCAATGTGATTCATTGCCCGGAATCGAACCTGAAGCTGGCCAGCGGGTTCTGCCCGGTAGAGCGCTTGTGGCAGGCCGGGGTCAATGTCGCGGTCGGCACCGATGGCGCGGCCAGCAACAACGACCTGGACCTGCTCGGCGAAACCCGCACCGCGGCCCTGCTGGCCAAGGCTGTCGCCGGCTCGGCCACCGCGCTGGATGCCCATCGAGCCTTGCGCATGGCCACCCTCAACGGTGCCCGGGCACTGGGTATCGAGGCCGAAGTCGGCTCGCTGGAAATCGGCAAGGCCGCGGACATGGTGGCTTTCGATCTCTCGGGGCTGGCCCAGCAGCCGGTCTACGACCCGGTTTCGCAGCTTATATACGCCACCGGCCGGGACTGCGTGAAACACCTTTGGGTTGCCGGCAAGCAGTTGCTCGACGACCGTCGCCTGACACGCCTGGATGAACAACAGCTAAGTACTGTCGCGAAGGCCTGGGGCCGGCGCATCAGTGGCCGCACCGAATCGTAAGCACCCTGGAGCACAATCCGGGGCAACAGGATTTTTCAAGTTTTAGAGGACTTAAACCATGAGCAACGTCGACTACGCCGAAATCGCCAAATTCGAGGCCCTGGCCCATCGCTGGTGGGACCGCGAAAGCGAATTCAAACCGCTGCACGACATCAACCCGCTGCGGGTCAACTGGATTGATGAACGCGTCCACCTGGCCGGCAAGAAGGTCCTCGACGTCGGCTGCGGCGGCGGCATCCTCAGCGAGGCCATGGCTCAGCGCGGCGCGACCGTGATGGGTATCGACATGGGCGAAGCGCCGTTGGCGGTTGCCCAGCTTCATCAGCTGGAGTCGGGCGTGAGCGTCGAATACCGGCAGATCACCGCCGAAGCCCTGGCCGAGGAAATGCCCGAGCAGTTCGACGTGGTCACCTGCCTGGAAATGCTTGAGCACGTGCCAGACCCGTCGTCGGTCATCCGTGCCTGCTTCCGCATGGTCAAGCCCGGCGGCCAGGTGTTCTTCTCGACCATCAACCGCAATCCGAAGGCGTACCTGTTCGCCATCGTCGGCGCCGAATACATCATGAAGTTGCTGCCGCGCGGCACCCACGATTTCAAGAAATTCATTCGCCCTTCCGAACTTGGAGCCTGGAGCCGCATGGCCGGCCTGTCCGTCAAGGACATCATCGGCCTGACCTACAACCCGCTGACCAAGCACTACAAACTGGCCTCCGACGTGGACGTCAACTACATGATCCAGACCCTGCGCGAGGAATAAGCCGATGCCAATCAGAGCAGTTCTTTTCGACATGGACGGCACCCTGCTCGACACCGCGCCGGACTTCATTGCGATCTGCCAGGCGATGCGTGCCGACCGTGGCTTGCCACCGATGAACGACAAACACATTCGCGACGAGATTTCCGGCGGCGCCAAGGCGATGGTCGCAGTGACCTTCTCCATGGACCCGGAATCGCCGGGATTCGAGGAGTTGCGCCTGGAGTTCCTGGAGCGCTACCTCGTCGGTTGTGCCGTCCATAGCAAGCTGTTCGACGGCATGGGCGAACTGCTGGCGGACATCGAGAAGGCCAACCTGATCTGGGGCGTGGTCACCAACAAGCCGCTGCGCTTCGCCGAGCCGATCATGCAACAGCTGGGACTGGCCGAGCGTTCGGCGCTGCTGATCTGCCCGGATCACGTGAAGAACAGCAAACCGGATCCCGAGCCGCTGATCCTCGCCTGCAAGATGCTCGACCTGGACCCGGCCAGCGTGCTGTTCGTCGGCGATGACCTGCGCGACATCGAATCAGGCCGCGATGCCGGCACCAAGACTGCTGCGGTGACCTTCGGCTACATCCACCCGGATGACAACCCGCGGCATTGGGGGGCGGATGTGGTGGTTGATCATCCGTTGGAGCTGCGCAAGGTTTTGGATAGCGCCCTCTGTAGCTGCTGAGACTGTCGTTGACCTCTGTAGGAGCGAGCTTGCTCGCGAAGAACCTGAGAGCGCCACGGGGTGCCAGACTTGTCGCGTCATCGTTTACGCCCATCGTCGGAACGCCGCCCGGAGCAAGCTCGCTCCTACAGGGATAGCGCTTGACCTGAAGAATTTTCGTAGAGGTTTTTTATGTTTGATTATTCCGCCCGCCCCGAACTGCTCAAGGATCGGGTCATTCTGGTCACCGGCGCAGGACGCGGTATCGGTGCCGCAGCGGCAAAAACCTACGCGGCACACGGCGCAACCGTGCTGCTGCTGGGCAAGACCGAAGCCAACCTGACCCAGGTCTACGACGAAATCGAAGCCGCCGGCCATCCACAACCGGCAGTCATCCCCTTCAACCTCGAAACCGCCCTGCCCCATCAATACGATGAGCTGGCAGCGATGATCGAAAGCGAATTCGGGCATCTCGACGGTCTCCTGCACAATGCCTCGATCATCGGCCCGCGCACGCCGATCGAGCAGCTTTCCGGCGAAAACTTCATGCGGGTCATGCAAGTCAACGTCAATGCCATGTTCATGCTCACCAGCACCCTGCTGCCGCTGCTCAAGTTGTCGCAGGATGCCTCGGTGGTGTTCACTTCCAGCAGCGTCGGCCGCAAGGGGCGTGCGTATTGGGGCGCTTACGGCGTCTCCAAATTCGCCACTGAAGGCTTGATGCAAACCCTGGCTGACGAAGTCGATACCGTGGCCCCGGTGCGCTCCAACAGCATCAACCCGGGCGCCACCCGCACCAGCATGCGCGCCCAGGCTTACCCGGGTGAAAACCCACTGAACAACCCGACGCCCGAGGAGATCATGCCGGTCTACCTTTACCTGATGGGCCCGGACAGCACCGGTATCAATGGCCAGGCGTTCAACGCCCAGTAACGACCGTACGTCGCTTTTTAGTGCCGCGCCAGCTTCCTGTCGCGGCACTTGAAGGCTCTCGGGTTCGAGCCAGGCACCTGTCAAACAAACGTCATACGCCGCGCTACACAGGTAGCAGACAAACAACAACCAATTGATTTAATACGACTTTTATTCGGATGAACCGAATGGCACGACTTTCGCTCTAAGTTTGCTCAGACACGTAAAGTGAAAGCAGACGGGGGTGAAGCTTGAGCGCAGAGATTACTCATCTTCTACAAAGCGGATTAAACTTGTACGAAATGTCCTACGGGACTGACGGACCAGTACGACGCGCAGCCCTAAGCCGCTCTCACCCTGCTTGTAAGACAGCCTTACTGCTTAGGGGCGCATGCCTTATGAAACCACCTTCCCAGACCAACGCAATTGACTTCGATAGCGCCAAATTGCAGCGCCTGGGCTTTGGTCAGCAGCCGCCCCTCCTGGAAAGACCTGTCAGTCTTGCGCAATTGCGCCAGCAACTGAGCCTGCAGTTGCAAACCAGTCTGGAGCCGCAACGCATTCTTGGGACGTTCTATCGCGAGATTCAGCGGTTGGTGCCGTTGGACGCCTTGTGCTATCAGCACAAGAGCAGTGACCTGCGCCTGGAGTTCGGCCAACGCGGCCACCACTCCATCAGTTACAGCCTCAGCCACGAAGGCGAACACCTGGGTGAGCTGATCTTCCGTCGCAATCAGCGTTTCAGCGAACAGGATCAGGGCAATCTCGAATCACTGCTGGCCGCACTGCTTTTCCCGATGCGCAATGCGCTGCTGTACCGTACCGCCACCCAAAGCGCACTGCGTGACCCGCTGACAGGTGCCGGTAACCGCATCGCCATGGACCAGACGCTGCAAAGGGAAATCGAACTGTCCCGGCGCCATCTGCAACCGTTGTCAGTACTGATGCTGGACATCGATCATTTCAAGCTAGTCAATGATACCCATGGCCACAGCACAGGTGATGACGTGCTCAAGGCGGTCGCCGCCACGATCAAAAACCAGCTGCGCAACGTGGACATGGTGTTCCGCTATGGCGGCGAGGAGTTCCTGATCCTGCTGTCGAATACCTGTCGCGAGGCCGCGGCCATGGTCGGTGAGCGGCTGCGGTTTGCAGCCCAGTCTGAAGAGTACCTGGCCGATGGTCACAGGATCCTGCTGACGGTCAGCCTCGGCTGTTCGACCCTGTTGCCCGGCGAGTCTGCCGAAAGCCTGTTGCGACGGGCAGACAGCGCGTTGTATGTGGCCAAGCGCGAAGGTCGTAACCGGCTGGAGATGGCGGGCTGATTTTTCAGCCACGACACAAACCAATGTGGGAGCGGGCTTGCTCGCGAATGCGGTGTATCAGGTGGCATGGAT
Source organism: Pseudomonas sp. BF-R-24 (assembly GCF_019947335.1). Lineage (NCBI taxonomy): Bacteria > Pseudomonadati > Pseudomonadota > Gammaproteobacteria > Pseudomonadales > Pseudomonadaceae > Pseudomonas > Pseudomonas sp. BF-R-24. The sequence continues at coordinate 72,731 of NZ_JAGYGG010000012.1, read as the reverse complement.
GTCACTGATATTCCGCCTTCGCGAGCAAGCCCGCTCCCACAGTTTTTATTGCGTGATTTCTGGATCAGCTCTCGACCAGCGCCATCCGCTCACGCACGACCGGTACCCGCTCTGCGTGCTCCATTTGCATGCAACGTTCGAGAAACAGGTACATATAGTCGTAGCTCTTGCAAACGGCCTGACGCAACTCCACCTGCAGGGATTTGCCGGGGTTGGTGCCCGCCAATGTGCAGATGATCTCCAGGGCTTCCCATGGATGGGCATCGTCGTACTGGGCATGCATCTTCAGCCACTTCATCGCCCGCTTGCGATCTTCCTCGGGGAACGAGGCGGCGTAGATACCGTTGGAACACACTACCGCCGACCATTCCCCGGTCGCCCCTTCGATGGCGTAGTTGGTGGCGGCAATCGCAACGATCAGCGAGTCGGCTGAACTGGTGTGCCAGCACCAATGGCTCAGGGCGTGAAGCTCGGGGGGAACCTGCTGAGCCTGCAGCTCTTCCAGGCTGACACCGTGCGCGCGACTCCAGTTCACCCAGTAATCGGCGTGGTTCAGCTCGACGCGGATGTTACGCATCAGCCAGCGACGGGCCATGTCTTCGCCGGGATGACGGGCAAAGCGGGTCTTGGTCAGGTTTTGTGCCATATACAACGCGAACTGTTCGACCACCGGCCAGCCACCGATCAGGTACTGGCGCATGGTCTTCGCACTGAGTTTGTTGTCTCGCATGCGTTGGTACAGTTCGTGTTCGACAACCCGGCGCTTGCTCTCGCTGCAATCCTGGATCAGGCGCTGGGCCCAGGCAGGGTAACTTGCAGCTTCCATGAGCGGTCCGGTTCGGTTGAATGTATCGATCACTGTCGAGCTCCTTTTGATTGTGATTGTAAGACCGGCAGGAGTCTCAACGGAACGTGCCAGGCGCCTTGAACAACAGCGGTTGAGGCCTGGCGGGACGACTTAACAGACTATCGCTGGTAAACAACTGCGGGCGTTCAATCACATACCCTTGAGCGTAATCCACCCCGATCTCCAGCAATGCCTGCTCGATCTGGGGCGTTTCGACAAACTCGGCAATCGTGCGCTTACCCATTACATGGCCAATGTGATTGATCACTTCGACCATGGCGCGGTTAATCGGGTCGTCCAGCATATCCTTTACGAAACTCCCGTCGATCTTCAGGAAGTCTACAGGCAAATGTTTCAGGTACGCGAATGAGGACATTCCGGCGCAAAAGTCATCCAGTGAAAAATGGCAGCCTAAGCCTTTGAGTTCATTAATGAATCGAATGGCGCTGCCAAGATTTGAAATAGCACTGGTCTCAGTAATTTCAAAACAAATCATTTCAGGCGGAATCGAATACGTCACAAACTGTTCGCGCAAGAAGTCCAGAAACGCCTCATCCCCGATCGTCGTGCCTGACAGATTGATCGCACACATGGCCAGCGGTCCGTGGCCTTGCTCGGCCCGGCATTGGGCGATGATCTTGAACACGTTCTGCACCACCCAACGATCAAGCGAGCTCATCAAGCCATAGCGTTCAGCTGCCGGAATGAAGCTGTCGGGCAAGATCATCCGCCCGGCTTCATCATGTAATCGCAGCAGGATTTCAATGTGCCCGCCGTCCTGATCGACATGACCCAAGGGGGCGATTTCCTGGGCGTACAGGCAGAAGCGGTCTTCCTCCAGCGCCATGTGCAAACGCTGCACCCAGGCCATCTCGCCGAAGCGCAGGGACAATTCCGAGTCATCCGGATGATAGACCTGGACCCGGTTCCGACCCTTTTCCTTGGCCATGTAGCACGCCATGTCGGCAGCACGCAGCGAGGCTTCGAGCGTCGTCGGGTTCTGCGCGACATGGACCAGCCCGATGCTGACTGTGGTCACGAAAGGCCGGCCTTTCCAGACAAAATGCAGATTCTGCACCGTCTGGCGCAGGCTTTCGGCAATTTTCTCCGCCGCTTCCGGTGCGCAGTTTTCCAGCAGGATGCCGAACTCGTCGCCGCCAAGGCGCGCCAGGGTGTCGCCTTCGCGCAGCCCCGATTGCAACAGCGCGCAGATGTGCCGCAGCAGTTCGTCCCCCGCCGCGTGGCCGCAGGTGTCGTTGACCAGCTTGAACTGGTCCAGATCGAGGAACATCAGGGCATGGCGACCCGAATGGCGGGTCAGGTTGTGCAGCGCCTGTTCCAGGCGATATTCGAACTCGCGACGGTTGGCAAGGCCGGTCAAGGCATCGTGGGTCGCCTGCCACGACAGATTGGCGATGTACTGCCGCTCCTGGGTCATGTCATGCAGCACCAGCACCGTCCCGCTGACTTTTCCGGCATTGCGGATGGGCGCGCCCACCAGCGTGACCGACACCGTGCTGCCGTCCAGGCGTTGAATCAACTTGGAGTGTTCACTGCCGCCACTGAGCTGGCCGCTCAGAATATGCTCGATCAGGGTGAAACCATCTGTCTGGGCATTTTCGTCCAACAGGTTGAACAGCGCCGCCAGGGGCAATCCCGTCGCCTGCTCGGCCTTCCAGTGGGTCATCGCCTCGGCCGCAGGATTCATGTAGGCGATTGCACCGGAAACATCCGTGGTGATCACCCCATCACCAATTGATTGCAGGGTGATCTGCGCCCGTTCTTTTTCCAGTTGCAGCGCATCGGCGAACGCATGGCGCTGCTTGAGCAGTTTATGGGTGCGCATCAGCGCCAGCGCAATCAATCCAAGAGCAGTGGCGAGGTTAGTCAGCAGCAGCAAACGAAGAATGACCCGCGAACCTTCACCCAAGGCATCGCTGAACGCCTTTGCCGCCGGCGTCACGCCGTCGTTGATGGCGAAAATCTGCTCCTTCCAGCGCTGTACATCCGCACCGGAGGCCGGGCCGGCAGTGATGTGCTGATGCATGTCCCGCGCAACGTCATCGAGCTGGACCAGATAGGCATCCCCCACGGTCCAAAGGTTGATGGCTTTTTCGAGGTAACTGAAGTGACGAAAGTTGAGGTACAGCCAGATCAGGCTGGAAACGTCTTCCGGGTGGTTGCCACCCTTGAGAATCGCCACACGTGCCGCCTCTACATTCGGCGGTTGATGATCCAGCGCCACGCGCAACTCATGCCCGCCCTGAGGCACGGAAATGGCGTGCTGGTATTTACGAAAAATCGCTTCGTCGCCACTGTCGGCATAGAGGTTGAGGTAATAGATTGCGTCCTTCTGGCCCTTGGACCAGAGGCTTTCGCCGGCAACATAGCCGCGAACCGCCGACAGTACGTAAAGGCTAACGCCGCCCAACAAGGCTTGAAACACCACAACGGCGATAAATGGCCAGACGATGCCCAACAGCCGTGGCGTTCCGAGAGTCCGCGTTTGATTCATGAGGTCCCTTGCATTAGCACTGCTTGCTCGTCTTCCGGACGAAATCGCTATAGCTAGACTAGGTTGCGATTCCGATCCCGGCAAGCGACAAGCTATGCCCGGAGGGGAATATCGCGACCACTGAATTCGGCCGCGATGATGTTTTTTTATAGTATTGAAGTGGCGCCCTGCAACCTTGATATCATTTCACTACAACCGCTGCAAATGCCCATACAGCTTGGCGTACAGGCCACCGTCGGCAATCAGTTGCTGATGATCGCCATCCTCGGCAATTTGCCCGCCGTCGAACACCAGCACACGGTCGGCCTGTTTTACCGCCGAAAGGCGGTGGGCAATGATCAACGTGGTGCGGTTGCTCAGAAACCGCGCCAAGGCCTGGTGCAGGTTGTATTCGGTGGCGGCATCCAGCGCAGAGGTGGCTTCGTCGAGGATCACCACCTTGGGCTCGGCCAGTACCATCCGGGCGATGGCCAGGCGTTGACGTTGCCCGCCGGACAACCGCACCCCGGAGCGCCCGACGATGCTGTCCAGGCCCTTGGGCAAATCCCGAACCGTACCGTGTAATTGGGCGATTTCCAGCGCCTGCCAGCAGGCCTCGTCACTGCGCTCGCGACCCATGGTCAGGTTGGCCCGGATGGTATCGTTGAACAGCGCCGGATGTTGCAGGACCACGGCAACATTTTCCCGCACGGTTTCCAGGCCGATCTCCTGCTGGGTCGAACCGCCGAAGCGAATGGTTCCGGCCAACGGCGTGTACAAGCCCAGCAGCAGTTGCACCAGCGTACTCTTGCCGCCACCACTGGCGCCGACGATCGCGACCTTTTCGCCAGGGGCGATGGACAGGTTCATCTGGTTCAGGACCAGTTCGTCACCGTAACCGAAGCTCAACCCTTGTACTTCCAGCCCGACCGTCTCGCGACCGACGAAAGGGTCGATGCCGCCCGGGTATTGGGGCTCATCGGCTCGGGACAGCAACTCGTTGATCCGCGACAGCGCACCGCCGGCAGCGTAGTAGGCATATTGCAGGTTCAGCAACTGTTCGACCGGGCCGATCATGAACCACAGGTAGCTGAACACCGCGAGCATCTGGCCGATTGAAAGGTCGGAAAACAGCACGGTGAGCATCGCCGCGGCCCGGAAAATATCGATGCCGAACTGGAACAGCAAACCGCTGGCCCGGTTCGATGCATCGGTTTTCCATTGCGAATTCACCGCATAGTCGCGCACGTCCCGGGCGCGCTGGCCCAAGCGACCGAGGAAAAACCCCTGGCGGTTGCCGGCGCGAACTTCCTGGATGGCATCCAGCGTTTCGGTCAGCGCCTGGGTAAAGCGCGAAGTGCTGTCGTTCTCGAGTTTCTTCAGGTGCTTGACCCGCTTGCCCAACTGCACCGTGGCATAGATCACCAGCGGGTTGAACAGCAGAATCAGCAAAGCCAGTTTCCAGTGCATCCACATCAGAATGCCCGCCGTGCCGACCAGGGTCAGCATGGCCACGAGGAAACGGCTGAGGGTTTCGCCGACGAATTTGTCCAGCGTGTCCAGATCGGTGACCAGGTGCGTAGTCACCGTTCCGCTGCCCAGGCTTTCGTATTCGCCCAGGGAGATACCCTTGAGACGCTCGATCAAGCGTATGCGAATGCGGTAGACGATGTCCTTGGCCAACCCGGCGAACAATTTCGCCTGCACCACGTTGAACAGCAGAGCCGTGCAACGCAGGGTCAAGGTCACCACCAGCATCAGGCCGATGTAGCCAGCGGCCTTCTGCCAGCCTTCGGGCAGCACGTGGTTCATGATCTTCAGCGCGGCATCACCATGCCCCAGCAACACCTCGTCCACCAGCAACGGCAGGAGCAAGGGAATCGGCACGCTGCACAAGGTCGCCAGCACGGCTACGCCGTTGGCGATCCACAGGGATTTCTTGTGATGCAGGGCCAGGCGGCGGATTTCCGCCCAGCTCAGACGGTCGACACGTTTAGCGGGTGCGACATCATCAGGCAGGTCATGCACAGGCAGCACGCTCCAGCCAGCGGCCGAGCAGCGGGGACAACTCGCTCAACGGCTGATAGCCATTGGTCAACAACGCCAGTTGGCCGTTACGCTCGGCCAGCAGGGTGGGGAAACCGGCAATGCCCAGGTCCTGGACCCAGGTGAAATCGGCTTCAGTCGCAGTGTGCATGTCGGCACGGTCGAAAGCGGCGGCGAACTCGATGCGCGGCACGCCGGCCTGCTCGGCCAGTTCCACCAGCACGCTGGCGCGGGTGACGTCCCGACCTTCGACATAAAACGCATGCTGAATCAGCCCGAGCAGCTTCCAGGCACAATCCGGCGCCAGTCCGCGCGCCGTCACCAGTGCCCGGCAGGCAGGCTCGGTGTCGTAGACAAAGCCATCGGGTAACGCGCCCTCAAACTTGAAGGGCTGGCCGGTGGCCTCGGTGACCGCCTGCCAGTGCTCAAGAATGTAGCGTCGGGTGGTCGGCTCCAGCGCCGCACCGCTACCGGTGCGCAAACCACCCACGATCAAGTGCACATCCACACCCGCGGCTTGCGCCTGCTCGACCAGTGACTTGGCCACGGGGGCAAACCCCCAGCACCAGGAACACATCGGGTCCATCACATAGAGCAGGCGCGCAGACATGGTTCAGGCCTCGGTAGATGCTTGCTTGTAGTTGAAGCCGATCGGGTGAGGCTGGTTACGAGCCTTGGCCAGTTCGATCTGCTTCTGCCGGTCGATCGCACTGCGACGGGTCTTCTCGCTCAGCTTATCCCAGCAATGCGGGCAACTGATGCCGGCCACGTAATGCTCGGACGCGCGGTCTTCCACACTCACAGGCGTGCGGCAGGCATGACATTGATCGTAGTCGCCCTCGCTCAGGTCGTGACGAACGGTCACGCGGTTGTCGAACACGAAGCAATCGCCCTGCCACTTGGTTTCTTCCTGCGGCACCTCCTCGAGGTACTTCAGGATGCCACCCTTGAGGTGAAAAACCTCACCGTAGCCCTCGCTGAGCATGTAGCTAGAGGCCTTCTCGCAGCGGATGCCACCGGTGCAGAACATCGCGACCTTCTTGTGCACGGCCGGGTCGAAGTTGGCTTTGATGTAATCGGGAAATTCGCGAAAACTGGTGGTTTTCGGGTCGATGGCGCCTTCGAAGGTACCGATCGAGACTTCGTAGTCGTTACGGGTGTCGATCAACAACACTTCCGGGTCGCTGATCAGCGCGTTCCAATCCTGCGGATCGACGTAGGTGCCGACCTTTTTGTTCGGGTCCACGCCTTCCACGCCGAGGGTGACGATTTCTTTTTTGAGTTTGACTTTGGTGCGGTAGAACGGCTGCTCGTCGCAGTACGACTCTTTATGGTCGATGTCGTCCATGCGCGGGTCGTTCTTGAGCCAGGCCATCAGCCCGTCGATGCCTTCGCGGCTGCCGGACACGGTGCCGTTGATGCCTTCTTCGGCAATCAGCAGCGTGCCTTTGATGCCGTTGTCGACCATCGCTTGCAGCAGGGGCTCGCGCAGGGCGACGTAATCTTCCAGGGTGACGAACTTATACAGTGCCGCCACGACAATCTGTTGTGTCATGGGTAAATCTCCAGGTGGCTACCCTCGTAAGGGGTGAACCGGATGCGAAAAAAAACGCGCCGGGTTAGCGGCGCGTTGGGCATTCTAACAAAAAACCGGTGTTTAGTGCTTGCTGCCGCCGGCACAGGTCGGCGAGGCCGGAGCTGCGTCAATCTGTGCCCATTCTTCTGGCGTGTAGGTATGCAGCGCCAACGCATGGAACTCGCCCATCAGCTCGCCAAGCGTGCCGTAGACCTTCTGGTGGCGCTTGACCCGGTTCAGGCCTTCGAACTGCGTACTGACGACCACAGCCTTGAAATGGGTTTGCAGCCCACGGCTGTGCATGTGGCTTTCATCCAGCACTTGCAGATGCTCGGGCTGAAGCAGGCCCAGCGTCGATTCGATGCGTTGTTGCATGGTCATACCGAACTCCGCTTAAGGCTTTTTCTTGGCTGGCGCGGCTGCGTCTTTCGGCGTCAGCTCGGCGGTCATGTCAGCCAGCAGCTTGTTGACCACAGGCACCGCGCTTTCCAGCTTGGCCTGGGTCATCTGGGCCGATTGCTGGGTCAGCTGAGGCATTTTTTCCAGGACTTTCTTGCCCAGTGGCGACTGGTAGAACGCAACCAGGTCCTTGAGCTCGGATTCGGTGAAGTTGGTGGTGTAGAGCTTGACCATGTCCGGTTTCAGCTTGTTCCAGCCAATGGCCTGGTCCAGAGCGGCGTTGGCCTTGGCCTGGTAGGTTTCCAGCACGGCCTTTTTCGACTCAGGGGCTTTGGTCTGTTCGAAACGCTGGGCAAACATCTGCTGTACTTGCATGTACACAGGGGTGCCCAGTTTGTCAGCGTGCGCCATGGTCAGGAAAGCCTCGGCACTGGCGTTATGGCTGGCGGTGTCGGCAAGAACCTGGCCGCTGGCGCAGACCAAAGCAACGGCGGTACAGATGGCACGAAGACGAGTCATCGAGTTTCCTTTTTTAGCTGGCGAGGTAAGACCCCAAGGGCGTCCATTCTGCGCCTAAAAAAGTGTGTCGCTCAACCCCAAGCCTTGTCGCACTTGATTTAGAGGGGTTGAATGGTCAATTTCAGACTGATGGAACCACGGCCGTCGATCACGGCCTAAACTGCGCAATCGGACCTACAGGAGTGAGCAAGATGAGCCGTATCGAAACCGACAGCCTCGGCCAGGTTGAAGTCCCGGATGAAGCCTATTGGGGCGCTCAGACGCAACGCTCGCTGATCAACTTCGCCATCGGCAACGAACGCATGCCGCTGGCCGTGTTGCATGCCCTGGCGCTGATCAAGAAAGCCGCGGCACGGGTCAATGATCGCAATGGCGACGTGCCCGCCGATATCGCCCGCCTGATCGAGCAGGCGGCCGACGAGGTGCTCGCCGGTGACCACGACGACCAGTTTCCGCTGGTGGTCTGGCAAACCGGCAGCGGTACCCAGAGCAACATGAACGTCAATGAAGTGATCGCCGGTCGCGCCAACGAGCTGGCCGGCAACCCCCGTGGCGGCAAGTCCCCGGTGCACCCCAACGATCACGTCAATCGCTCCCAGAGCTCCAACGACTGCTTCCCCACCGCCATGCATATCGCGGCCGTCCAGGCAGTGCAACAGCACTTGCTGCCGGCGATCAGCGAACTGTCTGGCGGTCTGGCCGAACTGGCCGCACGCCACATGAAACTGGTCAAGACCGGCCGCACCCACATGATGGATGCGACACCGATCAGCTTCGGCCAGGAAATCTCGGCCTTCATCGCGCAACTCGATTACGCCGAGCGGGCGATCCGCAGCGCACTGCCCGCGGTCTGCGAGCTGGCCCAGGGCGGAACGGCCGTCGGCACCGGGCTCAATTCACCCCACGGCTTCGGTGAGGCCATCGCCGCAGAATTGGCCGCCCTCTCCGGTTTGCCGTTTATCACCGCGCCGAACAAGTTTGCCGCGCTGGCCGGTCATGAGCCGCTGACCACGCTGTCCGGCGCGCTGAAAACCCTCGCCGTGACGCTGATGAAAATCGCCAACGATCTGCGCCTGCTGGGTTCCGGCCCACGCGCCGGCTTCGCCGAAGTCAGGCTGCCGGCCAATGAACCGGGCAGTTCGATCATGCCGGGCAAGGTCAACCCGACCCAATGCGAAGCGCTGTCGATGCTGGCCTGCCAGGTATTGGGCAACGATGTCGCCATTGGCTTTGCCGCCAGTCAGGGCCACTTGCAGCTCAACGTGTTCAAACCGGTGATCATCCACAACCTGCTGCAATCGATCCGTTTACTGGCTGATGGCTGCAGCAACTTCCAGCAGCACTGCGTGGCCGGTCTGGAGCCGGATGCAGAAAAAATGGCTGAGCACCTGGAGCGTGGCTTGATGCTGGTGACGGCACTCAACCCGCACATCGGCTATGACAAATCGGCGGAGATCGCCAAGAAAGCCTACAGCGAAGGCCTGACCTTGCGCGAAGCGGCGTTGCAGCTCGGGTATCTGACAGACGAAGAGTTCGATGCGTGGGTGAGGCCGGAGAACATGCTGGAGGCTGGGGCCAAGGGCTGAATCGGTAGCACCTGATCGTCCGTCATCGCGGGCAAGCCACGCTCCCACAGGTGCTGAGTCGTTCATTGATATTGTGGACGACGCAAACCCTGTGGGAGCGTGGCTTGCCCGCGATGAACGATAACGCAGTCTAACTGGCTGCCATCCGCACCTTCCGCGCCTTCAGCCCGGCAATCAACGAAGGCCCCAACGCCACCAGCGCCGACCCCAGCACCACCAGCACCGCACCGCCATATCCCAGGCCATTGATCGTCTCGGCATGCACATAGTCGGGCCACAGCCACGCAGCCATGGCAACCGCGGCAAAGGTCACCAACGGCGTGATGGCCAGCGTCGCGCTGACCCGGGAGGCTTCCCAATGGGCCAGGGCCTCGGCAAACGCGCCATAGGCAATCAGGGTGTTGAGGCAGCACGCCAGCAGCAACCAACCCTGCAAGGGGCTTAATTGCAACGCTTCGAGCGGATGCACCCACGGCGTCAACAGCGCTGCGCAGAACAGGTAGATCACCATCATCACCTGCAGCGAATTCCACACCGTCAGCAATTGCTTCTGCCCCAGGGCATAGAAGGTCCAGACCGTGGACGCCAGCAACACAAGCAGCACACCGGCGGTGTAGTCGGTCAGAGACGTGAGCAACTCACTCAAGCGCTGGTTGAAAAACAGCGCAAAGCCGATCAGCAGCACCAGCAGGCCAATCCCCTGCCCCAGGCTGAAACGCTCCTTGAACACAAACAGACTGGCGATCAGCAGCATGATCGGTCCCATCTGCACTACCAGTTGCGCCGTACCGGGGCTGAGCAGGTTCAGGCCCATCAGATACAACACATAGTTACCGACCAGGCCGAGTACCGCCATCAGCACCAACCAGCCACCATGAGGACCGAGCACCTTGCGGCTGGGCAGACGCCTGGTGGCCGCCAGGTAAATGAACAGGCAGCCGCCGGATACCATCAGGCGAAACCAGGTCACCGTCACCGGGTCCATTACCAGCAACACTTGTTTGAGCTTGATCGGCAGGATTCCCCACAACAACGCGGTCAACAAAGCCAGGAACAGACCGTAACCCCAGCGACCCGATGAAATGTGCATGTGAACCCCAACGCCAACTGACAGGAGTCGACATTCTAGGCCTGGAGCCTTGGCGTACACAGGCACAGTTTCGGTCTGGCCGCGAATGAAACTGTGCGGGTCGTAAAGTGAAAGACCGCGGCGCCTGCATTCGCGAGCAAGTCGGATCGCCGCACCGCCGCTCCCACAGTTGACCGCGTACACCGTTCAATGTGGGAGCGGGCTTGCTCGCGAAAGCTATCTGGCAGACAACGCAAAAAACCGGAGTTTACCTCACCACCTCAAACAACCCCGTAGCCCCCATCCCGCCACCCACGCACATGGTGACGATGCCGTACCGCAGATTGCGTCGCTGCAATTCACGAACCAGATGCCCGACCTGGCGCGAGCCGGTCATGCCGAACGGGTGACCGATGGAAATCGAGCCGCCGTTGACGTTGTACCGGGCGTTGTCGATTTCCAGGCGATTGCGGCTGTACAGGCACTGCGAGGCGAACGCTTCGTTGAGTTCCCACAGGTCGATGTCATCAATCCGCAAGCCTTTGGCCTTGAGCAGTTTCGGTACCGAAAACACCGGGCCGATGCCCATCTCGTCCGGCGCGCAACCGGCCACGGTAAAGCCGCGGAAGAACGCTTTCGGCTTGAGCCCCAGTTCCAGCGCTTTCTCCAGGCTCATCACAAGAGTCATGGACGCGCCGTCAGACAGTTGCGAAGAGTTGCCCGCCGTGACCGAGCCATCTTCGGCAAACACCGGTTTCAACCCGGCCAGGCTTTCCAGGGTGGTGTCCGGGCGGTTGCAGTCATCGCGGTCGACGATGCCGTCGAGGATCTGTGCCTGACCTGTGGCCTTGTCTTCGACGCGATACTTCACCGACATCGGCACGATTTCATCAGTGAACAGCCCGGCGGCCTGAGCCTCTGCGGTGCGCTGCTGGCTTTGCAACGCATACAGGTCCTGCTCTTGGCGGCTGACGTTGTACCGACGCGCGACGATTTCAGCAGTCTGGCCCATCGGGAAGTAGATGCCCGGCACCTGTTCCTTGAGCAGCGGATTGATCAGGTTGTCGGTGTTGACGCTCTTCATGGTCAGGCTGATGGACTCGACGCCGCCGGCGACGATGATGTCGCTGCAACCCGAAGCGATCTGGTTGGCGGCAATGGCGATCGCCTGCAGGCCCGAGGAACAGAACCGGTTGAGGGTCATGCCGGCCGTGCCGATGCCCAGGCGCGAGAGCACCGCGACATTGCGACCGATATTGAAACCCTGGGCGCCTTCGTTGGAGCCGGCGCCAACGATGCAGTCCTCGACGCTCGCCGGATCGATACCGGTGCGCGCCAACAGTGCATCGACACAGTGTGCCGCCATGTCGTCCGGGCGGGTCATGTTGAATTTACCGCGAAAGGATTTGGCCAGGCCGGTCCGCACGCTGTCGACGATCACCACTTCACGCATGACATACCTCATTGTTGTTATCGGTTGAGAGTGGACCGAGCATAAGTCCAGCTCTTCACCGACCGCGACGATCATTCACCCCGCGTATGCGTAACCATGGCCTCAATCCTTGTCCTTACGCTTGCGCTCATGCTTGGCGGATTTTTCGAAAGCCTCCTCCAGTGCCCGGTTGATGGTGCGCAAGACTTTTACCCGCGCCCAGCGTTTGTCGTTGGCTTCCACCAGGGTCCATGGCGCAATCTCGGTGCTGGTCCGGTCGACCATGTCGCCGACCGCCGCGCGATAGTCGTCCCATTTATCACGGTTGCGCCAGTCGTCCTCAGTGATCTTGAAGCGTTTGAAGGGGATCTTTTCGCGCTCTTCGAAGCGCTCCAGTTGCGTCTGTTTATCGATGGACAGCCAGAACTTGACCACGATCACACCGGCGTCGGTGAGCTGTTCTTCGAAATCGTTGATTTCACCGTAGGCACGCAGCCAGTCTGCCGGGCTGCAAAAACCTTCGATGCGCTCCACCAACACCCGGCCATACCAGGAGCGGTCGAACACGGTGAACTTGCCCCGGGCCGGCAGGTGCCGCCAGAAGCGCCACAGATACGGTTGCGCCCGTTCTTCCTCGGTGGGCGCGGCAATCGGCACGATGCTGTACTGGCGCGGATCAAGCGCTGCCGCTACCCGGCGGATCGCCCCGCCCTTGCCGGCCGCGTCGTTGCCTTCGAACACCGCCACCAGCGCGTGGCGGCGCATGCGTTTGTCACGCATCAACCCGGAAAACCGCGCCTGCTCGGTGATCAGTTGTTCTTCGTAATCTTCTTTGTCCAACTGCAGGGTCAGGTCCAGGCTGTCGATCAGGTTCACTTGATCGACACTGGGGAACACTGGCGCGGCACTGACCTTTTCCGGATGGATCTTCGGTCGCTTCAATGCACCCTGCAGGCCCGCCAGCAGAATCCGCCCCACGGCCAGGCTGCGATAATGGGCATCCGCCCCGGCGATCACATGCCAGGGTGCATAAACGCGACTGGTGCGGCGCAGCGCCCGTTCACCATATTTCACGAACCTGTCGTAGGTTTGCGACTGCTGCCAGTCCAGCGGGCTGATGCGCCAGCTGTGCAGCGGGTCGTCGGCCAGTGCCTTGAGGCGTGCCTTCATTTGCTTCTTTGAAAGGTGAAACCAGAACTTGAAGATCAGCGCACCTTCATCGCAGAGCATCTTTTCCAGGCGCTCGGCGGCATTGATCGCCTGATCCAGACGCGGATCCTTGAACTCGCCATGGACCCGCCCCTGCAGCATCTGGCTGTACCAGTTGCCGAAGAAAATCCCCATGCGCCCCTTGGCCGGGAGCATCCGCCAGTACCGCCAGGCCGGTGGCCGCGCCAGCTCTTCGTCGGTTTGCTGATCGAACGTGCGGACCTCGATCAGGCGCGGGTCCATCCACTCGTTGAGCACCTTGATCGTCTCACCCTTGCCGGCACCTTCGATGCCATTGATCAAAATGATCACCGGGAAGCGGCGTTGCTGCTGCAATTCGAATTGCGCCTCGAGCAACGCTTCGCGCAGGGCCGGGATTTCGGCGTCGTAGGTTTCTTTGTCGATGGCGTGATCGATTTCGGCGGATTCAAACATGGGCGGCTCCCTTCCAGATGTGAGCAAGACTAGCGGATGGACCTGAAGGTCAGTGGAGATTTTCCGGATGGTTGCGGATTCCTGTGGCGAGGGGGCTTTGTGCAGGTTGATGATTTTCCCGGTTTCAGCCCGTTCATACCTTGCCACGGATCAAGCACCACACCTTCAATCGGCTAGAATGGCGCCCTTGCCGTTGCCGAGCCTGCCATGAAACCTGTATTGCCCCACGCCCAGCTCGACTGGGACGACCAAGGTCGCCCGTATTCGCGAGTGTTCGACGATGTGTACTTCTCCGACAAGTCAGGGCTGGATGAAACCCGCTATGTATTCATCGAGCAGAATCGACTGGCCGAACGCTTTGCCGCCTTGCCCAAGGGTGGGCGGCTGGTCATCGGTGAGACGGGGTTCGGCACCGGGCTGAATTTTTTGTGCGCCTGGCAGGTGTTCGAGCAACACGCAGCGGCCGGAGCGCGGCTGCATTTTGTCAGCGTAGAGAAATACCCGCTGAGCCCGGACGACTTGCAACGGGCCCTGGCACTGTGGCCGGAACTCAAGGTATTTGCCGATCAACTGCTTGAGCAATACGTGGCCATCCATCAGGGTTTTCAGCGCCTGACGCTGGACCACGGCCGCGTCACCCTGACGCTGCTGATCGGTGATGCACTGGAGCAACTGCCGCAACTCGATGCCCGAATCGACGCCTGGTTCCTCGACGGTTTCGCCCCGGCGAAAAACCCCGACATGTGGACCGCCGAACTGTTTGCCGAGCTGGCTCGCCTGGCCGCTCCCGGTGCATCCATCAGCACCTTCACCAGCACCGGCTGGGTGCGGCGTCTGCTCAACGCCGCCGGCTTCAAGATGAAACGCACTCCCGGCATCGGCCACAAATGGGAGATCCTGCGCGGCGAGTTCCTCGGCTGGCCCCGGGAAACGCCGGCCCCGGCCCTGGATAAACCCTGGTTCGCCCGCCCGGCCCCGCTGACCGGCGAGCGCCAGGCACTGGTGATCGGTGCCGGCCTGGCCGGTTGTGCCAGCGCCGCCAGCCTCGCCGCGCGGGGGTGGCAAGTGACATTGCTGGAGCGCCACGACGCCATCGCCCGGGAAGCCTCGGGCAACCCGCAGGGTGTGCTCTACCTGAAGTTATCCGCCCATGGCACGGCGCTGTCGCAAATGATCGTCAGTGGATTCGGCTACACCCGACGTCTGCTCGAACACTTGCAACGGGGCCGCGACTGGGACGATTGCGGCGTGCTGCAACTGGCCTTCAATGCCAAGGAAGCCGAACGCCAGGCGCAATTGGCCTCGGCGTTTCCAGCGGACTTGCTGCACCTGCTGGATCAACCCGAAGCACAGGCCGTGGCCGGTATCGGACTGGCACACGGCGGCCTGTTCTATCCCGAAGGCGGCTGGGTCCACCCACCGGCGCTGTGCCAGTGGCAGGCTGCACATCCACAGATTCAATTGCTCACCCATCACGATGCGCTGGAACTGCGCAAGGTTGAAGGCCGTTGGCAAGCCTGGGACGGCGAGCGGTTGCTTGCCGATGCTCCCGTGGTGGTGCTCGCCGGTGCGGCTGAGATCCAGCGTTTCCCCGAGAGCGCCGAGCTGCCGCTCAAGCGCATTCGCGGGCAAATCACCCGTTTGGCGCAAACTCCGCAAAGCCAGGCCCTGAGCACCGTGGTGTGTGCCGAAGGCTATGTCGCCCCCGCCCGTTTGGGCGAACACACCCTGGGGGCCAGTTTCGATTTCAAGAGCGATGACCTGACACCGACCACGGCAGAACACCTGGGCAACCTGGCCATGCTCGAAGAGATTTCCCACGATCTGGTCGAGCGTTTACAGGCCGATAAACTTGCGCCTGAAAGTCTCCAGGGGCGCGCCGCTTTTCGCTGCACCAGCCCCGACTACTTGCCAATCGTCGGCCCCTTGGCCGACACCCAGGCGTTCACTCAGGCGTATGCGGCGCTGGGCAAGGATGCCCGGCAGGTGCCGGACGTCGCATGCCCATGGCTTGACGGTTTGTACGTCAACAGCGGTCACGGCTCGCGCGGCCTGATCACCGCGCCGCTGTCCGCAGAACTGCTGGCAGCCTGGCTGGACAACGAACCCCTGCCGTTGCCCAGAAGCGTGGCCGAAGCCTGTCACCCCAACCGATTTGCCCTGCGACGCCTGATCCGGGGCAAGTAGTCGATACAGCAGCCGAAGTCGCCCTCACGGGGCGATTCGGCCGTGGTCTGGCGCGCATATAACTCATCGATCTAAAACTCCCCTTACCGAGGAGGGTCACTTTCTGAGTACCCGCCGTTTCGGCGCGGTATCGATCGACCCTCCCCAACGGAAAAACCGGTAAGGAATTTATGTGCGGATTAGCTGGCGAGTTACGTTTTGATCATCAACCTGCAGACCTTGCAGCCATTGAACGAATCACCCATCACCTGGCCCCCCGCGGCCCCGACGCCTGGGGATTTCATAGCCAGGGGCCGGTTGCCCTGGGCCATCGGCGCCTGAAGATCATGGACCTGTCGGATGGCTCGGCGCAGCCGATGATCGACCCGCAACTGGGCTTGTCCCTGGCCTTCAACGGGGCGATCTACAACTTTCCAGAACTGCGCGCGGAACTTGAAAGCCTGGGTTACGCCTTCTATTCCGGTGGCGACACCGAAGTGTTGCTCAAGGGTTATCACGCGTGGGGCGAAGCCTTGCTGCCAAAACTCAACGGCATGTTTGCCTTTGCCGTTTGGGAGCGCGATGCCCAACGCCTGTTCATGGCCCGCGACCGTCTCGGCGTGAAACCGCTGTACCTCTCGCGCACCGACCAGCGCCTGCGCTTCGCCTCGGCGCTGCCGGCATTGCTCAAGGGCGGCGACATCAACCCGATCCTCGATCCCGTGGCGCTCAATCACTATCTGAATTTCCACTCCGTGGTCCCGGCACCGCGCACTTTGCTGGCGGGCATTGAAAAACTGCCGCCGGCCACCTGGATGCGCATCGAAGCCGATGGCCGCACCGAACAGAAAACCTGGTGGACCCTGCCCTACGGCCCTCACGCCGATGAGACGAATCTGACCCTTGAGGACTGGCGCGACCGTGTGCTCGACAGCACCCGCGAAGCGGTAGCGATTCGTCAGCGTGCGGCGGTGGATGTCGGCGTGCTGCTGTCCGGCGGTGTCGATTCAAGCCTGCTGGTGGGGCTGTTGCGGGAAGTCGGCGTGGACAATCTGTCGACCTTCTCCATCGGCTTCCAGGATGCCGGCGGCGAGCGTGGAGACGAGTTCCAGTATTCGGACCTGATCGCCCGACACTACGGCACACAGCACCATCAACTGCGCATCGACGAAAAGGAAATCATCGAACAACTGCCCGCCGCGTTCCGTGCCATGAGCGAACCGATGGTCAGCCATGACTGCATCGCCTTCTACCTGTTGTCACGGGAGGTGGCCAAACACTGCAAGGTCGTCCAGAGCGGCCAGGGCGCCGATGAACTGTTCGCCGGTTACCACTGGTATCCGCAAGTGGACGGCGCGAGTGATCCGTATGCCGCGTACCGCGAAGCGTTTTTCGACCGCAGTTACGACGACTACGCCGCCACCGTGCAACCGAAATGGCTGACCGCGAATGACGCCGCCGGTGACTTCGTCAAAGCCCATTTCGCCCAGCCCGGTGCCGATGCGGCGGTGGACAAGGCCTTGCGTCTGGACAGTACGGTGATGCTGGTGGACGACCCGGTCAAACGGGTCGACAACATGACCATGGCTTGGGGCCTGGAAGCGCGCACGCCGTTTCTCGATTACCGCCTGGTGGAGCTGTCGGCACGGATTCCGGGACGTTTCAAACTGCCGGACGGCGGCAAGCAAGTCTTGAAAGAAGCGGCGCGACAAGTGATTCCCGGTGAAGTGATCGACCGCAAGAAAGGTTACTTCCCGGTGCCGGGCCTCAAGCATTTGCAGGGCGATACGCTGGAATGGGTGCGCGAGCTGCTGCTTGATCCCAGCCAGGATCGCGGCCTGTTCAACCCCGCGATGCTCGACCGTCTACTGACTGATCCACAGGGGCAATTGACACCATTGCGCGGCTCGAAGCTGTGGCAACTGGCGGCCCTCAACCTGTGGCTCAGCGAACAAGGAATCTGACCGATGAAACCTCACGCCACGGCTTTCAGCCAACGCCTGTTGCGCGGCCAGTCGCCCTCCTACGAACGCTTGCAAGCACGTCTGGCCGAGGATGGCAGTGAACTCGGCGGGGCGCCGATTGCCGTGCATTGCGGCTGGGGGCGCTTGCTGATCGGCCACACCTTTGCCGATGCCGCGAGCCTGGCCGGGGAGTTGCTCAACGAGCAGCCCGGCGAGCGGGACATTGCCCTGTACGTCGCCGCGCCCCAGCAAGTGCTGGGGCTGGAGCCGACGCAGCTGTTCCTCGACCCGTCCGATACCTTGCGCCTGTGGTTCAGCGACTACCGTCAGGCGACCCGGGTGTTTCGCGGTTTCCGCATTCGACGCGCGCAAAGCGATGCCGACTGGCAGGCGATCAATCAGCTGTATCAGGCCCGCGGCATGTTGCCGATCGATGCCACCCTGCTGACGCCGCGCCATCTGGGCGGCCCGGTGTACTGGCTGGCCGAAGACGAGGACAGCGGCGCGGTCATCGGCAGCGTCATGGGCCTCAACCACCACAAGGCCTTCAACGACCCGGAAAACGGCAGCAGCCTGTGGTGCCTGGCGGTCGACCCGCATTGTGCGCGGCCGGGTGTCGGTGAAGTGCTGGTGCGGCATTTGATCGAACACTTCATGAGTCGCGGGCTCGCCTGCCTCGACCTGTCGGTGCTGCACGACAACCGCCAGGCGAAAAACCTTTACGCCAAGCTCGGGTTTCGCAACCTGACGACCTTCGCCATCAAGCGCAAGAACGGCATCAATCAGCCACTGTTTCTCGGACCCGGCCCGGAAGCCGCGTTCAACCCCTACGCGCGGATCATTGTCGAAGAAGCACACCGTCGTGGCATCGATGTGCACGTCGATGACGCCGACGCCGGGATGTTCACCCTCAGCCATGGCGGGCGCCGGGTACGCTGCCGTGAATCCCTGAGCGACCTGACCAGCGCCGTCAGCATGACCCTGTGCCAGGACAAAAGCCTGACCCACAAAGTGCTCAAGGCAGCAGGGTTGAACCTGCCGGCGCAGCAACTGGCGGGTAACGCCGATGACAATCTGGCCTTCCTCGATGAACACCAGCGCGTGGTGGTCAAGCCACTGGATGGTGAACAGGGCCAAGGGGTGGCGGTGGATTTGCGCACCATAGAGGAAGTGCAGCAAGCCATAGAAGCCGCTCGCCACTTCGACAGCCGCGTGCTGCTGGAAAGTTTCCACGAGGGCCTGGACCTGCGCATTGTGGTGATCGGTTTTGAAGTGGTCGCCGCCGCCATTCGCCGGCCAGCCGAAGTGGTCGGCGACGGCCAACACTCCATCGGTACATTGATCGAAGCCCAGAGCCGACGGCGACAGGCGGCCACGGGCGGCGAAAGCAAGATCCCGCAGGACCAGGAAACCCTGCGCACCTTGCGTGCCGCCGGACACGACTACAACAGCATTCTGCCGGCCGGTGAGCACCTGTTCGTACGGCGCACGGCGAATCTTCATACCGGCGGCGTGCTTGAGGATGTCACGGCGATCCTGCACCCGACGCTGGTGGACGCCGCCGTCCGCGCGGCTCGGGCCCTGGACATTCCCATGGTCGGCCTCGACTTGATGGTGTCCGCCGCTGATGAGCCGGACTATGTATTTATCGAAGCCAACGAACGGGCCGGGCTGGCCAACCACGAACCGCAGCCGACGGCGGAGCGGTTTGTGGATCTGTTGTTTCCGTACAGTCAGCCGGTGGTCTCTTAGTGATGTGTTTTCTGGACCGCCCCCTTCGCGAGCAAGCCCGCTCCCACAGTTGACCGAGTTACTCCATACAAATGCGGTCGAATGTGGGAGCGGGCTTGCTCGCGAAGGCGGCCGTACAGGCGATAACCAATCAGGAGTTTCCATGACCAGCAAAATCCCCGAACCGGACCTCGGCTATCTGCAAAAAGTGCTGCTGGAAATGCTCGCCATTCCCAGCCCCACCGGGTTCACCGACACCATCGTGCGCTACGTCGCCGAACGTCTTGAAGAACTGGGCATTCCCTTCGAGCTGACCCGTCGCGGCACCATCCGCGCCACGCTCAAGGGCAAGAAGAACAGCCCCGACCGCGCCGTTTCCGCCCATCTGGACACCATCGGCGCGGCGGTGCGTGCAGTAAAGGACAACGGCCGTCTGACCCTCGCGCCCGTCGGCTGCTGGTCCAGCCGCTTTGCCGAGGGCAGCCGGGTCAGCCTGTTTACCGACAATGGCGTGATCCGCGGCAGCGTCTTGCCGCTGATGGCTTCCGGGCACGCATTCAATACCGCCGTGGATGAGATGCCGATCAGTTGGGATCACATCGAATTGCGTCTGGACGCCTACTGCGCCACCCGTGCCGACTGCGAGTCGCTGGGCATCAGCGTCGGCGATTTCGTCGCCTTCGACCCGCTGCCGGAGTTCACCGAAAGCGGCCACATCAGCGCCCGTCACCTCGACGACAAGGCCGGGGTGGCCGCACTGCTGGCGGCGCTCAAGGCCATTGTCGACAGTGGTGAAGAGCTGATGATCGACTGCCATCCGCTGTTCACCATCACCGAAGAAACCGGCAGCGGCGCGGCGGCGGCGTTGCCCTGGGACGTCAGTGAGTTCGTCGGCATCGACATCGCACCGGTCGCGCCTGGCCAACATTCCAGCGAGCACGCAGTGAGCATCGCGATGCAGGATTCCGGCGGGCCGTATGACTATCACCTGTCGCGCCACCTCCTGCGCCTGGCCTGCGACAACGAGTTGCCGGCACGCCGGGACCTGTTCCGCTACTACTTCAGCGACGCCCATTCAGCGGTCACCGCCGGCCACGACATTCGCACCGCCCTGCTCGCCTTCGGCTGCGATGCCACCCACGGTTACGAGCGCACCCACATCGACAGCCTCGCCGCCCTGAGCCGCCTGCTCGGTGTATATATCCTCAGCCCGCCCGTGTTTGCCAGCGATGCGCAACCGGCCAAAGGCTCACTGGACCGCTTCAGCCATCAGCTTGAACATGACACACAGATGGAAAGCGATACACGGGTGCCGTCGGTGGACAGCCTGGTGGGGCAGCGGTCGGAGAACTGAGTTGAGTCACTGAGATATTCGGTGTCTGATCTGACGCCTTCGCGAGCAAGCCCGCTCCCACATTCGACCGCATTTTCCTGGAGTAACCTGGTCAACTGTGGGAGCGGGCTTGCTCGCGAAGGCAATCTGTCAGACAACACAAAATCCCGGGCTGGCTGTCCTCGCCCAATCGCCGTAGCATCGCGCCATTGATCCAACCGAGGTGCCTATGCTGATCCCCCACGACCAACTTCAAGTCGACACCCTCACCCGCCTGATCGAGGATTTCGTGACCCGCGACGGCACAGACAATGGTGACGACACCCCCCTGGAAACCCGCGTACTGCGCGTGCGCCAGGCGTTGACCAAGGGTCAGGCACTGATTGTCTTCGACCCGGAAAGCGAGCAGTGCCAACTGATGCTCAAGCACGATGTGCCCAAGCACCTGTTTGACTGAGGTCTTCAGCGTCCCTTGGTTTTCGCCAGTTTGTTCTGGATGCGTTCGTAGATTTCGCAGCGGTGCACATTGACGTCCTGAGGCGCCTCAACGCCAAAGCGGATGTTGTTTCCGTTGATCGCGAGAACGCGCACGGAAATGTTGTCACCGATGGAAATGGTTTCGCCCACAACGCGAGTGAGTACGAGCATGAGGAGTGTCCTTCAGGGGTTTCTGGCCCTTGAAGATGCCCGGCCCCCGGTACGCCTACAATGCTCCGACAGCAAACCAGACCGGACTGACAGCCCTTGACGCACACCACTTACGGAAAGGTCTGACAGACCGGTTGATTGTAGGGCCGATCTGTCAGGACGCGGAGAATCGCGGCCCGAACAGAATGATGCTCGCGCCGATCACACACAGCGCCACGCCGAGCCAGTCCGAACCCAGCGGGCGAATCCGCTCGACCACGGCCAGCCAGCCGATTGAGGCAACGATGTAGATGCCACCGTAAGCGGCGTAGGCGCGGCCGGCGTAGGTGGCTTCGATCCGGGTCAGCAGCAGGGCGAACAGGGTCAGGCTCAGGAGCGCCGGCACCACCCACCACATGCTTTTACCCTGGCGCAGCCACATCCAGAAGGCAAAGCAACCGGCAATTTCGAACAGCGCGGCGACGAAAAACCACAGGTAATTGAGCATGCAAGCGTCTCGCGAGGATGGCCGATGGCGGCCACCCTAACCACAGCGTTGCCTGCGGGCAAGATCAGCTTGCGGATTGCCTGGCCTTGGCGCGCATTTTGTCGGCCATGGCGGTCATTTCGTTGTAGAGCAATTGCGGGTTCTTCTGCTTGATCGCCCAGGCCATGCGGCCCTGTTCGTGGGGCAGAATCATGAACTCGCCGGCGGCGACCTGCTGATAGATGTAG
Organism: Pseudomonas sp. BF-R-24; assembly: GCF_019947335.1. Taxonomy (NCBI): domain Bacteria; kingdom Pseudomonadati; phylum Pseudomonadota; class Gammaproteobacteria; order Pseudomonadales; family Pseudomonadaceae; genus Pseudomonas; species Pseudomonas sp. BF-R-24. The sequence goes on along the minus strand of NZ_JAGYGG010000012.1, from coordinate 50,563 downwards.
TCGGCGATGTCGGCGGCGCTGATGGGCGAGCTTTCCAGCAACTTGCCGACCTGGGCTTTCATGGCCGGGGTCGGACCACGGAAGGAGTCCAGCAGGTTGGTCTGGAAGAACGACGGACACACCACATGCACGCCGACTTCCTGATGCGCCAGCTCGATCAGCAGGCTTTCGGACAACGCCACCACGCCCGCCTTGGCCACGTTGTAGTTGCTCATCGCCGGGCCTTGCATCAGCGCGGCCATGGACGCGATGTTAATGATCTTGCCTTTGCTTTTTTCCAGCAGTGGCAGGAAAGCCTTGCAGCCCTTGACCACGCCCATCAGGTTGATCGCGATCTGCCAGTCCCAGTCCTCCAGGGACAACTCACTGAAGAACCCGCCAGACGCTACACCCGCGTTATTGACGATGACATCGATGCCGCCGAGTTTGACCTCGCAGGCCTGGGCGAACGCTGTCAACTGGCTGTAATCGCGTACGTCGCAGCGCTGGATGAAACCGTCGCCGCCCGCTTCGCGGACCAGCTTGAGGGTTTCCTGCAAGCCGGGCTCGCTGACGTCCGACAAAGCCAGTTGCCAGCCTTCACGCGCCCAGCGCAGCGCGATTTCGCGACCCAGGCCAGAGCCTGCACCAGTGATCATCATGCGATTTTGCATAGCAGACAGCCTTGTTGTTCTTGGAAGATGCACCGAGTGTAGCGAAGGAAATTGCCCGACCCACGCTCCATCAGATTGCTGAATGGCCCGAGCAAACTGCGGGAGCGTCTGACGCAATCAAGGCAACTACAAAAAATAAGAACCCGTGCGAAATACTTCAAAAAAACTTGGAATTTTCCTGCAAGCGCAAGAGTCCGAATTTTTAAGCAGCTCGAATTTACTTCATTCCAGCTGACCTTGATTGGCATGGTCAATCCACTGCATTTTCGACAAGGAAATAGACATGGGCACAATACTGATCATCATTCTGATCCTGTTACTGATCGGTGGTTTACCGGTCTTCCCGCACTCCAGAAGTTGGGGTTACGGCCCGTCCGGTATCATCGGCGTCGTATTGGTGGTGCTGTTGATCCTGCTCTTGCTTGGCCGAATATAAGTATCCGCCAGGCAAAAAAAAGAGGCCCTTGAAGGGCCTCTTTTCTTGCGTCACAACTTAGTCCGGCTTGCCATCAACAACACCGGCGGTGTTGTCCAGCAGACTCTTGGTCGCTGTTTGCAGGAACGCTTCGAGCTTGAGTTTCAACTCGGCGGTACGCGGCGCATCAGCAATGACTTCGGCGCGAGGGTTGGCACCCAATTCATACTGATACAACTTCGGCGCCATGTCCTTGTCCTTCGGCAGGACCAGAATCTGGTCCGCGGTGAGGACGGCCGTGGTCTGCTCGCTGCCCGACGGCTTGATCACACCAATACCGGCGTCGCCTTGCGGCAGGTTGAGCAGGTCGCGTCCCCAGCACTGATGACGTACTTCGCCACCGATGCGGCCCATGATGGTCGGCACGATGTCGATCTGAGTGCCCACGGTGTGGTCACGTTGGCCGAATTTTTCCTGGATGCCCGGCGCGATCATCAGCATCGGCACGTTGAAGCGGCCCAGGTCCATTTCGGTGATCTGCCGTTCGTTACCAAAACCGTGGTCACCGACGACGACAAACAGGGTTTCCTTGAAGTACGGCTCCTTGCGGGCCTTTTCAAAGAACTGGCCCAGTGCCCAGTCCGAGTAACGCATGGCGGTCAGGTGTTCGTTCAGATTGCCACGATCGGTCACGCGCTCGACCGGCAATGGCGTCGGCAAGGCGTAAGGCGTGTGGTTGGACAGGGTTTGCAGCAAGGCATAGAACGGCTTGCCGTTTTCCCGCGCCTTGAGCTCGACCAGGCCACGGTCGAACATGTCCTGGTCGGACACGCCCCAGGTCGGATCAGAGAACACCGGATTCACGAAATCGTTACGGCCGATGAAGTTGGTCATGCCCTGGTTGCTGAAGAAACCCGACTGGTTGTCCCAGGCGAAATCGCCGTTGTAGACATACACGTCGTCGAAGTCACGGGCGCTGAGCAACTGCGGCAGACCGGACAGCTTGTGGCTGCCTTCCGGGGTCTGCATCAGGTATTCGAAGCCCGGCAGGTTCGGGAAACAGGCCATGGTGGCGAACATGCCCTGGTGGGTATGGGTGCCGTTGGAGAAGAAGCGGTCGAACAGCAAGCCTTCCTTCGACAGTTTGTCGAGGTACGGCGTGATGTTGCCTGGCCCACCCAGCGCACCCACCGAGTGACCGGCCATGCTTTCCATCAGGATCACGACGACGTTCTTGATCGGCAAGGTCTTGTCGGCTGGCGGGGTGTAATCGCGACGTACCGCCGCGGTCTCGCCATCCACCAGTTTGTCATCCGCCATCACCAGCATGTCACGCACCACTTGCTGGGCTTGTGGCTGTGGCAGCGTGGCTTTCCAGATATTGTCGCGATCCTCGGACATCCGGCTCTTGGCGGCGGCGACCAGAGAAAGCGTACCGTTGAGACCCAACTGGTTGGCGAAATTGGAATCTGTGGTGTAGACATCACCCCAGCGCATCGGCGGGCCTTGGCGCAAGGTGCCACGGGCCGCGACGACGCAGATCAGCAGGCAAACCACGAACACGCCAATGCGTGCATACCACGGCGCGACCTTGCGTGTGCCGATGCTGCCGCCACTGAACGGGCCACGAGGGCGGGTCGCACGGTCGGCGCCCTTGAATGCCATGCTCAGGATCACGGTACCCAGAGCCCACGCCAGCAGATAGCGGACCACCGGAAAACCATACCAGAGCATGCTGGCCACGGTTTTCGGGTCTTCCTTGACGTACTGGAAGACCAGGCCGTTGAGACGCTGGTGGAATTCACGATAGAAGTCCATCTCCATCAGGCCGAGGAACAGCGCGATGCTGGAGACCACTGTCAGCCAGAGTCGGAACAGCCCGCGTGCCGCCATGGCCCGGGCGCTGAACAAGGCCAGCAGCAACGGAATACTGAGATAGACCACCAGGCGCAGGTCGAAACGCAGACCGTTGGCGAATGCCTCGAGGAAGGTCGAGGCCGGTGTGTCGAGGATCATCGAGCTGTTGTAAGCCAGCAGCGCGACGCGCAGCAGGCTGAACATGACCATCATGACCAGGGCACACAACAGCGTGTAGGCCAGATGCGATTTGACGGTCGGTTGCAGCAGGCGACTAGAAGCTCGCTGCTGACTCAGGGCGTCCGGGATTGCCATGTCGTTTTAGGACCCATTGGAAGTTGAAGTTTCAAAAATACAGCTGCGCCTTGCCCTCTTTTCGGCCCGTACCAGGCCTGGGGGTTTGCGCGGTGCGCAAATGTTGCACGATCAACGGCAGCATTGCCATTGATAACTACCCTCATCCCGAGTCTTTCATCCTGCATTCAGCCATACGCTGCGCGTTACGGGAGAGCCGACGAATTGTCTTGGAGAGTGGGTGAAAATTTCGTGCAACGCATATCCGGAAACAAATTAAAACCTGAGCATCGTTCAAAAAAGCAAACGCCCCGATCGAGTCGGGGCGTCACGAAGTCACCTCAAAAGAGTGACACATTTACTTCTCGGCGCGTTCCTTGAGGGCTTTCAAGGTATTGAACGGGGCATCCACCACGAACTTGTTGGCCACCATCGACGGCACGCTGCCGCCCGGCTCGGTGTGCACCTGATAGGTCACTTCGATCTGGTCGCCCTTGGGTACGAACTTCCAGAAACCGTCGACCTTGGCGACCCGGACGAAGCCTTTTTCTTCAGGAATGTATTTCGGCACGCCTTCGAGCTTGCGGGTCAGGCTGCCATCGGCCCCTTCGATGGTGGTGATGTGCAACACCGAATCACGGGGAGTAACCGGCCACGGGGTGTTGAACTGAGTGTAGGTCCAGCTCTGCTCACCTTCGTGCTTGAGCAGCTTCTGGGTTTTGCATTCGTGAATCCAGGCGCAGGCTCCGGACACGTCGTCCTGCAACGCACGCAGCTTGGCCATGGTGGTCTTCATCAGCGTGACGCCCTGGTAGGCCTTGTAGTCGGAGCCGGCCACTTCACTCAGGGAGATCTTGATGCCGTCTTCGTCTTTCTTGACCTTCCAGTCTTCGGCCTGGGCCGTCGAGGTAGCCAGCACAACCGTCAAACCACACAGCACAGCCATACGATGCAGCGAACCCATAGTCTTATTCCTTATTGTTGAAGTTCCGTTCGTAGAACACATCACGCCGCCGTCATTTGCTCCCACCAGCCGATCAACCGGATGGCTTCTTCGCTGCTGCTTCCGCAAACCTCGGGATCGGCCTCGAAGGCGGAACACACCGCCGGCCGTTCCGGTTGGCCGAAAATACTGCACAGGTTATCGGAGGAAAGTTGCAGGCAACGCTGCCCCGCGGCCTTGCCATTGGGCATACCGGGAATCGGTGAACTGATGGAAGGGGCAATGCAACAAGCGCCACAGCCCTCACGGCATTTCATGACGACAAGCTCCTCGCGACGAGCAATGTGTTAATGGACGGGGCACAGAGTACCCGTTAAAACAGTTGTTTTAAATTACCTGCGGGCGGGTTTTTCAACGCAAACGAGCATGACCGGCCAGTCTCCGACAAAGCGTCTGGCCTGCGGCTCGTGGATCCTGACAGGGTTACTGCTTGAACTCGAAATCCAGTGCCGCGCCTTCGACCTCGTGGCGTTCTTCATTTCGCAGTTGCAGCTGCATTTCGTTGCTGAGCAGGCGGCCGTTGAGCTGGAACTCGCTGTTGCCGCTTTTGTCACCGAACATCTGGGGTAACAACGGTTCGCGCCTGACCAACGGCACCGTTCCGACCGGCTTGAGCTCTTGAACCATATCCTTGGGCAAGCTCAGATCCAGTTTGGTAGATGGAAGCTCAGTCTTTGCCACCTCGCTGGCCGGTTTCGATTTGGAGGCAATGGGCGGACGCTTTTTCACGGGCGTCGCCTGCTTACCGGCCACCGAGGCTTTTTTGACAGGTGCGGCTTCTATCGGTGCGACGTGGAAACTGCCGGTAGTCTGATCCTGCTCGGTAGCAGCCACGACGGATGCCGGCTGAATACTCGCAATCAGGCAGAGCAAAAGCCAGGCGGCAGGAAAAGTCGGTTTCATGTATCCAACGGTGGGTGCAAACGGCAGAGATGCATATGCTCGCCTGTTGCAGCCCACAAGACAAGCGCAGTCGCAGCCTGTTACAAACCGCCAGCCATCTCCTGGCAGAGTTGGGTGGCCAGCATGCCCAGGGTCATCAATGCACGCTCGGCCTCGCGGTTCCACGGGGTGCCGCAATTGAGCCGGATGCAGTGATTGAATTGCTCGGTATTACTGAAGATCAGTCCCGGCGCGATACTGATGCCCTGCTGCAATGCTCGCACGTGCAACTCTTGCGTGTTGACCCGCCCCGGCAGACTGACCCACAGAATGAAGCCGCCGGTAGGTCGGGTCATCTGCGTGCCTTCAGGGAAATACTGTTGCACGGCCAATTGGAAGGCACTGAGGTTTTTCCGGTACTCCTGACGGATGAAGCGCAAATGCCGGTCGTACCCGCCATTTTCCAGGTACGCGGCAATGCCCATCTGGGTCACGCTGCACGCAGAATGCGTACTGAAGGTCTGCAAGCGCTGGATTTCCTGCTGATACTTGCCGGCGATCATCCAGCCGATCCGCACGCCAGGCGACAGGGTCTTGGAGAAACTCGAGCAATAGATCACCCGGTCCAGCCGATCATAGGCCTTGAGAGACTTGGTGCGCCCCTGCTCGAACATCAGCTCACCGTAGATATCGTCTTCGACAATCTGGATATCGAAGTCCGACGCCAGGCGCAGCAATTGTTTCTGCCGCTCCTCCGGCATGGTGCCGCCCAACGGATTGCTCAGGCGGGTGGTCAGCACCAACGCCTTGATCGACCATTGGTTGGCCGCCAGTTGCAGGGCTTCCAGGCTCATGCCCGTGGCTGGATCACTGGGGATCTCGATGACCTTGAGCCCCAACAGGTCGGCCAGTTGCAGCAACCCGTAATAGGTCGGCGACTCGGCCGCGATCAGATCGCCCGGACGGGTCAGCACACGCAAGGACATCTGCAGCGCATCGACGCAACCGTGGGTGATCACCACTTCCGACGGATCGACCACCACGCCGGCATCGCGCATGCGGATCGCCACCTGTCGGCGCAACGGCTCGAAACCAGGGCTGAACATGTAGCTGAAGGCCCGCGGGCTATGGAAACGGGTGACTTTGGCCAATTGCTGATGCAGTGCCCGCACCGGCAAATAGTCGACACTCGGCACCGCAGCGCCCAGCGGGAAGACACCTTCACGACGGGACTCGACCAGGACTTGCTGAATGATGCTGCTGCGGGTGATCAGCCCGGGGCGCTCGACCCGGGCGATGTCCGGCGTCGGCGCGGTGAGCGCCGGCGTCTGGTGCACGTAGTAACCCGACTGCGGCCGGGCGCGGATCAGCCCCTGATCCTCGAGATTGGCATACGCCTGCAACACCGTCGCATGGCTGACATTGAGCTGCGAGCTCATCTTGCGCACCGAAGGCACGCGCTCCCCCGGCTGATAGACCCCACGGCGGATGTCTTCGGCCAGTTGTTGAGCAATACGTTGATAGAGCAAAAGATTGGTCATGACGCAGCACTCGATTTCACGGGCATTTTATTCTTGTGTGAAACAATACCGGAACAGTTTAGAAGTGTACGGGGACAGTTGCCACAATAGTCGACCGTACAGTGCAGTGTCAGCAAAATCTGTACTGTTTTGTGCGGTAATCGGCAGGCATAAAAAAACCCGGCACTGCATGGCAGGCCGGGCTTTCCAGCGACGCAACCCTTAGCGGGCAGCGCCGAGCTGGCCCTTTTCGTCGGAAAACACAATTTCCACCCGACGATTCTGCGCCCGGCCCCGTTCCGACGCGTTCGCGTCCACCGGATACTCGTCGCCATAACCCTCGACCTGGATGCGCTTGTCGTCGATACCCAGGTCCATCAGCACGTCAGCCACCGATTGCGCGCGGTCGCGGGACAGCTTGAGGTTTTCCTGCTTGCCCCCGGTACTGTCCGTATAACCTTCGATCCGCACCACTCGCTTGGGGTTGAGTTGCAGGAACTGCACGATCTTCAACACCACACGGTTGGCCGACGGTTTCAATTCCGCTTCGCCGGTGTCGAACAGCATGTCGCCCAAGGTCATCACCAGACCGCGGTCGGTCTGGCTGGTCGTCAATGCCAGGATCTGCTCCTCGAGCCATTTGCCTTGCTGCTGCACGCTGAACAGTTTGGACTCACGTAATGCCAGTTGCAGACGCTGCCGTTCCAGTTCGAGTTTCGCCGCCTGCTCTTCGTTGAGCACCTGATTGGTGTGCTCCCGGGCAATGGCGCTGTAGCGCTGGCTCAGGTAGGCGTAATGCACCACGTCCGAACCGCTGCCCCAATAGCTGGACAGGCGATCGGCACGGGCCAGGGACTCACCGGCGCGAATCACGTCCTTGGGGGCGATTCGCAGCACATTGGAGTCTTCCTTGACCTTCTGAAAGTCGGCACTGGCCTGCTGCAACGCGGACTCGCTGTGCTGGCTGGCGCAGCCAAAGAGGCTCGCGCAGCCTGCCAGGATCAAACCGCCGAGGGCTTTGCTCTTGAGGCTCATTGGGCATCTCCCAGTTGCTTGCGCAGGCGGGCGATGCGGGTGTTGAGCACGTTCAACTGTTCCTCGCTCTTGGCCGTCAACACCTTGGCTTCAGCCAGGCGCGCATCGAGCTCGGCCTGTTCGGCCCGCATGCGTGCGTTTTTGAAGGATTGATCGGTCATGTTGCCCTTGGCGCGGTTGAACTTGTCTTCGGCCAGTTTCATTTCCGGCACATCGTCGGCGGTGGCGCCTACGGCCTTGGCCTGCTCGAGTGCCTGTTCGGTCAGGCGAATCTGTTCATTCGGCGCAGGATCGGTTGCACAACCCGCCAGGGCGGCAAAGGCCACGGCAGCGAAAAGAGGTCGAATACTCACTGAAAATCCTTACTGTTTTGGGGTACTGACGGGTTGTTGCGGGGGGCTTGGCTGTGGTTGTGAGCGTTGTGCTTTCCATCGCTCGATATTGCGCATCAGCACGGCCTCCGTCAGTCCGGACGCGGGCAATTCTGTCATCTTTTTGGCCAACTGTCCGCGCAACCACGGATCGTTGCACGCCGAGTCATGGGAAATCGCCAGGTACAGGCCAGGTTTGTCGACCGGTTGCGAGCGCGCGACCAGGTCAGCGGCCATGCCCAGTGTCTGTGCGGTCGCCATGCCCGAGTAACGCCCTGCCAGTACAAACTCGACCTCGCCCAACAGCAGTTTCTGAAAGGCCTGGGTCAGGTTGGACGTGCGCGTGAGGGTCAGTTGCTGTCCGGCAAAGGTGCTGAATTGCGGGGTCATTCGGGCCTTTTCCGACACGGCACCGGGATGGCCGTGCAGGTCCTGTGCTTCGTTGTAGACCAGTGTCGAGTCCTTGCGAGTCCAGACCAGGTAGTCGTTTTCCAGCAAGGCTGGATGGATGTAGTCCAGGGTCTCCAGCTCGCTGACGGTCAACGTCGCGTCCGCCAGCATGTCCATGCGCCCGCTGCGCACTTCGTCCAGGGCCTGGGCGCGTTTGCCGGCATAAAGCAGTTCGACCTTGAGCCCCAACTCCCCCGCCACTTGCTGCAGCAAATCGGCGCTGGCACCGATCAGGTATTTGGGATTGTGCGGGTCTTGCCACAGGTACGGCGGTGCGTCCGGGCTGCCGGTGACCACAAGGCGCTCGCATTTGCCTGCAGCGACAGACAGCGTCGGTAATAGCGTCAATCCCAGCAAGCTCCAGACAAGGCGCAGATCCATGGCGACACACTCCACTCAAACTCGGTGATGCCCCCCCTGTAGGAGCGAGCTTGCTCGCGATGGATTCAAAGGCACCGCGTTTATCCAGGATCAACGCGTCATCGTTAACGTCCATCGCGAGCAAGCTCGCTCCTACAGAATGAAGAGCAAAAAAAAGCCCGACCAAAAGGCCGGGCTCTTTATAAGTGAAGCAGCCGGATTAGACCAGCTTCTCCAACTCAGGGATGGCTTCGAACAGGTCCGCCACCAGGCCGTAATCGGCCACCTGGAAGATCGGCGCTTCTTCGTCCTTGTTGATCGCAACGATCACTTTGGAGTCTTTCATGCCGGCCAGGTGCTGGATCGCGCCGGAGATACCGACGGCGATGTACAGCTGTGGAGCAACGATCTTGCCGGTCTGACCGACCTGCATGTCGTTGGGTACAAAACCTGCGTCGACCGCGGCGCGCGATGCACCGACGGCAGCGCCCAGCTTGTCGGCCAGGGCGTACAGGTGTTTGAAGTTGTCGCCGTTCTGCATGCCGCGGCCGCCGGAAATGACGATCTTGGCAGCGGTCAGTTCCGGACGATCGGACTTGGCCAGTTCTTCGCCAACGAAGCTGGAGATGCCAGCGTCGTGGGCAGCGCCAACAGCTTCAACGGCAGCGGAGCCACCTTCAGCTGCAACCGGGTCGAAACCGGTGGCACGCACGGTGATCACCTTGACCGCAGCGTTCGATTGAACGGTAGCGATGGCGTTACCGGCATAGATCGGACGCTTGAAGGTGTCGGCGCTTTCAACCGAGATGATCTCGGAGATCTGGTCAACGTCCAGGGCAGCGGCAACGCGCGGCAGGATGTTTTTGCCGTTGGAAGTAGCGGCAGCCAGGATGTGGCTGTAGCCCTTGCCCAACTCTGCAACCAGAGGAGCGACGTTTTCCGGCAGCTGGTGCGCGTAGGCAGCGTTGTCAGCTACCAATACTTTGCTCACGCCAGCGATTTTCGCAGCGGCTTCAGCCACGGCACCCACACCCTGGCCAGCGACCAGAACGTGGATGTCGCCACCGATTTTGGCGGCAGCAGCAACGGTGTTCAGGGTGGCAGGAGCCACAACCTTGTTGTCGTGCTCAGCGATTACCAAGATAGTCATGATTAGATTACCTTCGCTTCGTTTTTCAGTTTCTCGACCAGTTCAGCCACCGACTTGACCTTGATACCCGCGCTGCGTGCAGCCGGCGCTTCGACTTTCAAAGTCTTGTTGGTGGAGGCGGTGGAAACGCCCAAAGCATCCGGAGTCAGCACTTCGAGAGGCTTCTTCTTGGCTTTCATGATGTTTGGCAGAGACGCATAACGCGGCTCGTTCAAACGCAGGTCGGTGGTGACGATCGCCGGCAGTTTCAGGGAAACTGTCTGCGCGCCGCCGTCGATTTCACGGGTCACAGCTACGCTGTCGCCGCTGATTTCGACTTTCGAAGCGAACGTGCCCTGACCGTAGCCGCTCAATGCAGCAAGCATCTGGCCAGTCTGGTTGTTGTCGCTGTCGATGGCCTGTTTGCCAAGGATCACCAGCTGAGGCTGTTCCTTGTCGACAACAGCTTTCAACAGTTTGGCAACAGCCAGGGAAGTCAGGTCTTCGGCGGACTCGACGAGGATGGCGCGGTCGGCACCCAGAGCCAGCGCAGTGCGCAGTTGCTCTTGAGCGGTGGACGGGCCTACGGAGACGACGACGATTTCAGTCGCAACACCCTTCTCTTTCAGGCGTACGGCTTCTTCCACGGCGATTTCGCAGAACGGGTTCATCGACATCTTGACGTTGGCAAGATCGACGCCGGAATTGTCCGCCTTGACGCGAACCTTGACGTTGTAATCCACAACGCGTTTGACAGCTACAAGAACCTTCATGGATTCCTCGTTACTCTCCGGTGAAAAGAAAGTCGCCTAGGCGAACCTGGCGGTTGATGCTCATCGGGCGCAAGGGCACCTCCAAAAACGCCGGCAAAGCTGTCAAGTGACCATCGCTCATGATCTGGATGACCGTTGGTCAGTGGTGACTGACGAGTCATTCAACATCGCGGCGTGTAAACTGCACATCAAACCCGCGCAGCGCATCACTCTCTACTGCCATCGCCCTGTCTTTAGAGGTGCTCTTGAAACCAACAGCCAGCCTACGGCGAGCGCAAAACCGCCCGTATCTTGACCGGAACGCCTATTCCGGTCAATACGCCAAAATGGCCGTTCATAAGGCGCGTGACTTTGATTTCTCTGGCTTTGAGCCAATTCAAACAAACGTTTGTATTGGACGCTGAGAGTGGTGTAGATATAATGCGCCACCAAAAGAGAAAGGTGGTCAATCGATTGTCCTCTTCCGGCGTTGCGCCGGAATTCATGGATGCGACACCCGACTTCCAAATTAGAAAAAAAACTGTTGAGCCTTGAGTAGGAGATAACCTGTGGAACGCGAATACATGGAATTCGACGTGGTCATCGTCGGTGCCGGCCCCGCTGGTCTTTCCGCCGCCTGCCGCTTGAAGCAGAAGGCCGCCGAAGCCGGTAAGGAAATCAGCGTCTGCGTGGTCGAAAAAGGCTCCGAAGTCGGTGCTCACATTCTGTCCGGCGCCGTGTTCGAACCACGGGCCCTGAACGAACTGTTCCCGAACTGGAAAGAACTCGGCGCGCCGCTGAACACGCCCGTCACCCGCGACGACATCTTCGTGCTCAAGAACGCTGAAAGCGCGCAGAAAATTCCAGACTTCTTTGTGCCCAAGACCATGCACAACGAAGGCAACTACATCATCTCCCTGGGCAACCTGTGCCGCTGGCTGGCCCAGCAGGCCGAGAACCTGGGCGTGGAAATCTACCCTGGCTTCGCCGCTCAGGAAGCGCTGATCGACGAAAACGGCGTGGTTCGCGGGATCATCACCGGCGACCTGGGCGTTGACCGCGAAGGCAACCCGAAGGAAGGCCTGTACACCCCGGGCATGGAACTGCGTGGCAAGTACACGCTGTTCGCCGAAGGTTGCCGTGGCCACATCGGCAAGCAACTGATCAAGCGCTTCAACCTGGACACTGACGCTGATGCCCAGCACTACGGCATCGGCCTGAAGGAAATCTGGGAAGTCGACCCGGCCAAGCATCAGCCAGGCCTGGTAGTGCACACCGCCGGTTGGCCGATGGACATCATGGGCACCGAGAACACCGGTGGCTCGTTCCTCTATCACCTGGAAAACAACCAGGTCGTGGTTGGCCTGATCGTCGACCTGTCCTACAGCAACACCTACCTGTCGCCGTTCGACGAGTTCCAGCGTCTCAAGCATCACCCGGTGCTTGCTCAGTACTTGGAAGGCGGCAAGCGCATCAGCTACGGCGCACGTGCCATCTGCAAGGGCGGCCTGAACTCGCTGCCGAAAATGGTGTTCAAGGGCGGCGCGCTGATCGGTTGCGACCTCGGTACCCTGAACTTTGCAAAGATCAAAGGCAGCCACACCGCGATGAAGTCCGGCATGCTCGCCGCTGAATCCGTGGCCGAGGCGCTGTTCGCCGAGAAGGACGGCACCGAAGAGCTGACCACTTACGTCGACGCGTTCAAGAAGAGCTGGCTCTACGAAGAACTGTTCGCCAGCCGCAACTTCGGCCCGGCGATCCACAAGTTCGGCGCCATCGTCGGCGGCGGCTTCAACTGGCTCGACCAGAACATCTTCGGCGGCAAACTGCCGTTCACCCTGCACGACACCAAGCCGGATTACGCTTGCCTCAAGCTCGCGGCCGACTGCAAGAAGATCGACTACCCGAAACCGGACGGCAAGCTCAGCTTCGACAAACTCAGCTCGGTGTTCATCTCCGGTACCAACCACGAAGAAGAGCAGCCATGCCACTTGAAGCTGGCCGACGCGAGCATCCCGATCAGCAAGAACCTGCCGCTGTACGACGAACCTGCCCAGCGTTACTGCCCGGCCGGCGTGTATGAAGTGATCACCAAGGAAGACGGTGAGAAGCGCTTCCAGATCAACGCCCAGAACTGCGTTCACTGCAAGACCTGCGACATCAAGGATCCTGCTCAGAACATCACCTGGGTAACGCCGGAAGGCGCTGGCGGCCCGACTTACCCGAACATGTAAGCCGAACCGCTGAACATCAAGGCTCCCGAAACGGGGGCCTTTTTGTTGCGTGCGATTCATGTACTGCAGAAGATCCAATGTGGGAGCGGGCTTGCTCGCGAATACGGTTGATCCTTCACCATTTATATTGACTGACACACCGCTTTCGCGAGCAAGCCCGCTCCCACAGGGGATTTGCGGTGGATCAGGCAGCGCGTTCATCCCCGGGATTACGCTCGAAGTACCGCTTGTACTCGCGACTGAACTGCGACGTGCTCTGATACCCCACCCGATGCGCCACCTGCGCCACACCCAGTCCCTCCCCCACCAACAACTGCTGCGCCCGCAGCAGACGCAATCGCTTCAGGTACTGCACCGGTGACAACAAGGTGCTGCGCTTGAAATGCTCGTGAAAGGTCGATGCACTCATGTTGGCGCAACTGGCCAGGGTCTCGACATTCAACGGTTCGGTGTAATGCGCATGCAGATGACTGAGGGATGCCGCGATCCGGGCGAACTGCCCCTGCTGCTCAACCAGTGCCCGCAATACATCGGCTTGCGGACCGCGCAAAGCGACGAACAGCAACTCACGCAAACGCGCTTGCCCCATGATCTGGCATTCCAGCGGATCGTGCAGGCAACGCAGCAGCCGCTCGACACAACCGCGCATGGCGTCATCGAGCACTGCCGAGGTCATGGACTCCGGTGTTTGCGCCGGAATATGCCGCCCCGGCGCCAGGCCCATCGCCAACACCAACTCGCCCAGCATCACCCGGTCGATCGCGACGGAAACACCCAGCATCGGCCCGCTGGGCGCGGCAAAGGTTTCACACTCGAACGGCACCGGCAGCGCCTGAATCAGGTAATGCCCAGCACCATATTCCAGGGTGCGCGGCCCCAGGTACGCCAGTTTGCTGCCCTGGGCGATGATCACCAGGCTCGGCTCATAGATCTGCGGCCCACGGGCCACGTCGCAACTGGCCCGCAGAACCTGTACGCCCGGCAACGCAGTCGGGACGAAACCGTCGCGAGTGGACAGCGGCTCGATCAGCGAAACCAGGGTGGCATTGGCATCAAGGTAACGGGTCAACAGCATCGGGGATCTTCACAAAAAAGGTCACAAAAAAGGTCACGGAATAAGGGACGAAAGCATCATCGCAGGTCTGATTGCCAATGGGTTCGAACAGAGGCGGATGCCGGAGGAATAGGCATGACACCCGGAGGAATCGCCATGGCCGGTACAGGGGAGGACGCCCAGAATGCGCCACCTCACCCGTCAGCGCTTTTGCGAGGTTCACCATGTACACCGCCATCGGATACGCCGCCCAGTCGGCCACCACTCCCCTCGCCCCCGTGAAATTCGAACGTCGCAGCCCAAGGCCTGACGACGTTGCCATCGAGATTCTCTACTGCGGCGTCTGCCATTCCGACATCCATCAGGCCCGCAACGAGTGGGGCATTGCCGTTTACCCGCTGATGCCTGGCCACGAAATCGTAGGCAAGGTGACCGCCGTAGGTGCGAGTGTCACCCAACATAAAGTCGGCGATCTGGTCGGTGTCGGCTGCATGGTCGATTCGTGCCGCAGCTGCGAAGCCTGCCAGGCCAACCTCGAGCAATACTGCCTCGAAGGTCCGACCATGACCTACGCCACCCCCGACCGCGTGGATGGCAGCAACACCATGGGCGGCTACTCCGACAGCATCGTGGTCAGCGAGCACTTTGTGGTGCGTATCCCGGAAAAACTGCCCCTGGCCAGCGCCGCGCCGATCCTGTGCGCCGGCATCACCACCTACTCACCGCTCAAGCACTACGGCGTGAAGGCCGGTGACAAGGTCGGGATTCTCGGCATGGGCGGCCTGGGCCACATGGGCATCAAGTTCGCCAAAGCCATGGGCGCCGAGGTGACTTTGTTCACCCGTTCGGCGAGCAAGGCCGAAGAGGCTCGTCGTCAGGGCGCGGACCATGTGATCGTGTCCACCGATGACGCCCAGATGCAGGCTGCGGCCGGGCACTTCGATTTCCTGCTCGACACCATTCCGGTGCAGCACGACCTCAACCCTTACCTCGATACGCTGCGATTCGACGGCGTACATATCCTGGTGGGGTTGATCGAACCGGTGGAGCCACCGGTACATGCCGCCAAACTGGTGTTGGGGCGTCGCGTGCTCGCCGGCTCGCTGATCGGCGGCATCGCCGAAACCCAGGAAGTGCTGGATTTCTGCGCCGAACACAACATCACCTGCGACATCGAGATGCTCGACATCCGCCAGATCAACGAGGCTTACGCCCGCATGATCGCCGGTGACGTGAAGTACCGCTTCGTCATCGACATGGCGACCTTGAAAATCTAAACCTTCAAGCCAAGCTCCGCCGACAGCCGGGCCGTGACCCCTTTGATCAGGGGAATCAGCTCGGCCATTTTTTCCAGCGGCATGTAAGGCACGGTACTGGCAATGCTGATGCCGGCGACGATGCGCTTGCTGGCATCACGGATCGGAGCGGCCACACAGCGGATCGACGGTTCGTTGTCTTCCAGGTCGAACGCATAACCGCCGGCCACATACTCGACCATGCGCTGCTGAAACTGCTCCCAGGTTTGCTCCGGGTGCTGCGGCCAGAACTGGTTTTTCCCACCCACCGGCAGGCTGACTTCGTACAGGCGCTGCCACTCTTGCGGTGAATCATCGAGCATCAGCGCCTTGCCGATCCCGGTGCGCGCCAACGGCATGCGATGGCCGACCCGCGAACGCATTTCCGGGCCATTGCGCCCCGGATTCTTGTGCAGGTACAGCACTTCGTCGCCTTCACGGATCGCCAGGTGAATGGTGTCGCCGGTCAACGCCGACAACTCATCCAGGTACGGCCCGGCCAGGGTTACCAACGGCAGCTCTTCACGGGCCTGAAAGCCCAGTTCGATCAGTTTCGGCCCCAGCAAATAACCGACTTGCGGCACCACCCGCAGATAACGCTCGTCCACCAGGCAACTGGCCAGGCGATGGGTGGTGCTGCGCGTGGTGCCGATCAGCCGGGCGATTTCCTTGAGATCGCGGGCGCCGCTGGCCACGGCCTGGACCACACCCAACCCGCGAAGCAGGGTCTGGGTGCCGGTCGGCGCGGCGTCCTTGGCGATTTTTGGGGCGTCTTCCTGCATATCCAGCCTTTACCGTTGAGCGAGTGAACGGGCGGCATTATGGTCGCCCGCGTGCCACGACTACAACTTGATACGCTCGACCTTGCCTACCAGCAAGATGTAGGACAGTGCGCCAATCAGTGCCAGCACCGAGATGTAGGTGATCGCCGGGGCAAAAGAATCACCCGTCGCGAGGAAGCCGATCACGATAGGCGTGGCAATCGCCGACAGGTTGCCGATGAAGTTGAACACACCACCGGTCAGCCCGAGCAAGCGCGCCGGAGCCAAGGTCGATACCAGCGACCAGGTAATCGAAGCCAGGCCATTGCCGAAGAATGCCAACGCGAGGAAGGCAATCACCAACGGCGTCGACTCGACAAAGTTGGCGCCGATGATCGAGGTGGAAATCAGCAGGCCGCTGATGATCGGCAACTTGCGGGCGAAACCTACCGTGTAACCGCGACGGATCAAAAAGTCCGAGAAGAAACCGGAACACAGCACACCGATAAACGCGGCGAGAAACGGCAGCGATGCCAACAGGCCGGACTTGATGAAGTCCATGCCGCGATACTTCACCAGGTAGGTCGGGAACCAGGTGAGGAAGAACCACAGTGTCGAGTTGAGGCAGAACTGCCCGAGGTAAATGCCCCAGAGCTTGCGCTTGGTCAGGACAATCCCCAGGTCGGTCCAGCTGAATTTGGCTTTGACCCTGGCCTGTTCGGCCTGGATATCCACCAGCCCGCCGCCCTCGCGGATCAAATCGATTTCCGCGTCATTGGCGCCTTTGAAATCCCGTGGCTCGCGATACACCGCGTACCAGATCACCGCCCACACAATGCCCACCGCGCCAGTGGTGACGAACACCATGTGCCAGCCGAACTCGTGCTGCAGCCAGGCCAGCACCGGCGTCAGGAAGGCCAGACCGACGAATTGCCCGGAGGTATAGAAACCGATGGCCGTGGCACGCTCGCGTGCGGGGAACCAGGTGGTGACCACACGGCTGTTGATCGGGTACGCCGGCGCTTCCAGGGCGCCGACTGCCATGCGCAACACGAACAGCGCGATGAAGCTGCCGGCGAAGCCGAGCATCACCGTGGCCACCGACCACAACAGCAAGGCAACACTGTAAAGGATGCGCGGTGGCACGCGATCCACCAGCCAGCCGCCGGGGATTTGCATGGCCGCGTAGGTCCAGCCGAACGCGGAGAAGATCAGGCCGACGTGGATCGGGTCGATGCCCAGGTCACTGGTCAATGCCGGGGCAGCGATGGACAGGTTGCTGCGGTCCAGGTAATTGATCACCACGGTGATGAACAACAGCACCATGATGAAAAAACGCTTGCGGCTGGGCGTCACCAACGACGCCTGCCCGGTGAGGGTTTGCGGTTGCATGAGGGGTGCCTCTTCTTATGGTTATTGAGGTCAATGAGAAAACCGGGGAAACGCAGATCCCTCTATCCATGGAGATCTAGTGTGGGAGCGGGCTTGCTCGCGAAGACGGCTGCACATCCAACATTGATGTGACTGACAGGACGCTTTCGCGAGCAAGCCCGCTCCCACAGGGGACGGTGGTGTGTCAGTGACTCACCACTCGGCAAAACTGCCATCGGCATGGCGCCAGATCGGGTTGCGCCAGCGGTGGCCGATGGCGGCGCGTTCGATCACGTATTCCTCGTTGATCTCGATGCCCAGGCCCGGGCCGTTCGGGATCTTCACGAAGCCTTTGTCGTAGTCGAACACCCTTGGGTCTTTGACGTAGTCGAGCAGGTCGTTGCTCTCGTTGTAATGGATGCCCAGGCTCTGCTCCTGGATGAACGCGTTGTAGCAAACCGCGTCCAGTTGCAGGCACGCCGCCAGGGCAATCGGGCCCAACGGGCAATGCAGCGCCAGCGCCACGTCGTAGGCTTCGGCCATGTTGGCGATCTTGCGGGTCTCGGTGATGCCACCGGCGTGGGAGGCATCCGGCTGGATGATGTCGACATAACCTTCGCTGAGCACGCGCTTGAAATCCCAGCGCGAGAACAGCCGTTCGCCCAGGGCAATCGGCGTACTGGTCAGCGGCGCCAACTCTTTGAGCGCTTCGTAGTTTTCGCTCAGCACCGGCTCTTCGATGAACATCAGCTTGTACGGATCAAGCTCCTTCATCAGCACCTTGGCCATGGGCTTGTGCACCCTGCCATGGAAGTCCACGCCTATGCCGACGTTCGGGCCGACGGCATCGCGCACGGCAGCGACGTTGGCCAGGGCCTGGTCGACCTTGTCGAAGGTATCGAGGAATTGCAGCTCTTCGGTGCCGTTCATTTTCACCGCGGTAAAACCACGCTCGACCGCTTCTTTCGCCGCACGCGCGGTGTCCGCTGGACGGTCACCGCCGATCCACGAGTACACACGAATCTTGTCCCGCACCTGGCCACCCAGCAGATCGCTGACCGACACGCCCAGCGCCTTGCCCTTGATGTCCCACAAGGCCTGATCGATACCGGCCAGAGCGCTCATGTGGATCGCGCCGCCACGGTAGAAGCCGCCGCGATAGAGCACGGTCCAGATGTCTTCGATGTTGCGCGGGTCTTTACCGATCAAGTAGTCGGACAATTCTTCAACGGCAGCGGCAACGGTGTGGGCGCGGCCTTCGACCACGGGCTCACCCCAACCGGTGACGCCCTCGTCGGTTTCGACCTTGAGGAAGCACCAGCGCGGCGGAACGATGAAGGTGGTCAGTTTGGTGATTTTCATCTTTTGGCTCTCTTATTAGATGCAGCGCGCTCGGCGCTCAATGAAGTCTCAGCGAAGGGCTTTCCAGGCAGCGACGTAGGCCTCGGCATTGGCCGACACTTGCGTAGGCGTCATGCCCGGTTTGAACAGGCCGGAACCGAGGCCGAAACCTTTGACGCCGGCGTCGATGAACGACTGCATGTTGTCCGGCGTGATCCCGCCGACCGGCGCCAGCAGGGTTCCGGCAGGCAATACGGCGAGCCAGGCTTTGACGACTGCCGGCCCCATCTGCTCGGCCGGAAACAGCTTCAGCACATCCGCGCCTTCAGCCAGTGCCGTGAAGGCTTCGGTCGGCGTGGCGACACCCGGCGACAGGTACAGCCCTGCCGCTTTCGCCGCGCGCAAGACCTTCGGATCGCTATGGGGCATGACGATCACCTGGCCGCCCGCGGCTTTCACTTGCTCGATCTGCTCCGGCGTCAACACCGTACCGGCACCGATCAGGCAATCGGCGGGCAAGGTACTGCGCAGGATGCGGATACTTTCGTACGGTTCAGGGGAATTGAGCGGCACTTCGATGACGCGAAATCCGGCGGCGTACAGGACTTCGCCGATGGCCGCCGCTTCCTGCGGACGCAGGCCACGCAGGATCGCGATCAGGCCGTTTTGCGCTAGGGCTTGTTTGAGCATGTCAGGACTCCAGTCAGGTTTAACGGGATGCGGTGCACGTGACCAGGCCGGCAGCCAACGCCAGTTGCCACAACCCGCGTTCGGTGGCTTGTTCGGCCAGATTCACCCGGGCAAAACCGCAGGCGTCGAGCGCACGGCTGTAGCGGGCACAGAGTTGGGTGTTGCCGATGAGGATGATCGAAGGCAGATGCACGCTGTTGCGTCGGCGCCGCTGGACATTGGCCAAGGCCGTCAACTCGTGGCCGATCAGCAGGCCGGACAGATAGTCCGCCTGGGCGATTGCGCTCAACTCGCCGGTCAGCCCGAGACTACGGGCGCTGAACATCGTCGACAGCAGGCCGATTTCACCGTGCGCCGACAACGCGACCTTCACGCCGCGATCAAACGCATCGCCATCGAAAGACGCGCCACATTGTTGGGTGCGTCCGAGAATGCTGTGTTGACTGAGCACAGCGAAGACTTCGCCGGTCATGAAAGTGTCGAAGTGCACGATGCAGCCGTCGGCCACTTCCACCCATTTCGAATGGCTGCCCGGCAGGCCGATCAGCAGATCAGCGCCCGCCTCGCTCGTCAGGTTTTGCAGCACGCCGAGTACCTGGGTTTCTTCGCCGCGCATCACGTTCGGCAAAGGCGAACGCTCGATGACGCCGGGCACGATGTGCACATCGACGCCGCGCCGGCTGCGCACGGTTTGCAAGGACGTACCGAGCGTGGCGACGTTCGCCGGCGTGTCCCGGTAGGCCGCTTCGCTCCAACCCTGGGCGCTGCCGACCATGCCGCAGGCAATCACCGGTAAATCCGGCTGGGCGTCGAGCCAGTCGCCACAAGCCTCATCGAAGGCCAGTTCGAAACCATCGGCGCATTCCCGGCCGCCAATGATTCGCGGCGCTTTCGGCAGCTGCATGATCCCCGACGACAGCGAACGCTGTTCGAGCACTTGCCCGCCTTCGGCCAGTTTGTAAGCACGTAATGAGGTTGTCCCCCAGTCGAGCGCGATCAATTGCGCCTGCATCGCTTCACCTGTTTTGGTTTTTGGCAGTGAGTGAGCGGGACTATAAACCTGCGACGGGACAAATCTCAATATATAAATATCAATCCCATATTATGAGACAAGGCAAAAAAAATCGCAGCCCGAAGGCTGCGATCTTTTGGAAGCGATCAGTTACCCGCTGCAAAATCCCGCAACACCGCCCCATCCATCCGATAGCGCACCCACTCCTCCTGCGGCTGCGCGCCCAGGGATTTGTAGAAATCGATGGCCGGCGTATTCCATTCCAGCACGCTCCACTCGAAACGGCCGCAGTCGTTGGCGCAGGCGATTTTCGCCAGATGCCGCAACAGGGTCTTGCCCGCGCCACCGCCGCGTTGCTCCGGGGTGATGTAGAGGTCTTCGAGGTACAGGCAGTTGCTGCCAAGCCAGGTGGAATAGCTGAAGAAGAACACCGCGAAACCGATGGGTGCACCCTCGCGCAGGCAGATCAGGCCATGGGCTGTGGCGCCTTCGCTGAACAGGCTGCGCTCGATATCGGCAACGCTGGCGATGACTTCATGGCGGGCACGTTCGTAGTCGGCCAGTTCAGTGATGAACGCGAGGATTTGCGGTGCGTCACTGGGGGTCGCCGGGCGGATTTCGATCGTCATGGACGTGCCTTGTCAAAAGTGGAAAACGCCATACTAAGTCGGCGCGGTATTTGTGGCGAGGGAACTGTCCCAACACCTGTAGGAGCGAGCTCGCTCGCGATGGTCGTTAACGATAACGCGTGCTTTCTGGATACACCCGGTGTTCTCGGGTTCATCGCGCGCAAGCTCGCTCCTACAAAGGGGGTTTACTCCGGCCGGCACTAACCCTGGAATCGATAACCTCGGACCTAATATTCGGGGTCTGCGTGGTTAGATAGACGCGCTGCTTATTTATCCGGTCAAGGAACCGCGTCATGCCCACCGCAACACCCCCTGTCTCAAGCAAGTTGTTCGGTCTGATCTGCCTCGCCAGCTACCTGTTGTCGTTTTCCTACGGCTCGACGTTCTTGCTGTCGTTACTGATTGGTTCTCGCGGCGGTAACGAACACGACGCCGGAAGTGTGATTTCGGCGGCAATGCTCAGCACCTTTGCAGCGGTGATTGTTTCCGGTCATTTGTCCGACCTGCTCGGTGCCGCCCGCTCGGTGGCGCTGTTCGGTGTATTGCTGGTAGCGGCCAGCCTGGGCTTCGCCCTGACCCCGGGCTTCGGTCATCTGCTGTTGTTTTTCGGCCTGCTGCTGGGCTTGGGCTGGGGCGTGTTCTACACCCTGGGGCCGATCATCGTGGCAAGCCTGGTGACACCCGCGCAGCGCGCCAGATACTTCGCCCTGTTGTCCGGCAGCATGATGACCGGGATCGGCAGCGGCCCGTTGCTCGGCCGCGCGGCGAGTGCGCTCGGTTATTCGGTGACCGCGGCGTTTTACCTGGCGGCGCTGGCCAGCCTGATCGGCGTATTGCTGTTCTGGCGCCTGGATCGACAACTGAAACCGGCGCCCGCGCAATCTGGCAGCGTGTCGCGAATTTCCTGGCGTGCAGCGGGTCAGGTGCTGTCGTCCAGGGCCGTTTTCCCGATCATCATGGTTGGTCTCGGCGGCTGCGTGTTCGGTGGTCTGTCGAGCTTTCAAACCAGTTATGCCGCAGCGCGCTCGCTCGACTATTCGCTGTTCTTCCTCGGCTTCATGAGCGCGGCGATCAGCGGCCGCATGCTGGTTGCCGGTTTCGTGGTCAAGCGCGATCCATTGCGTGCATCGTGCCTGCTTTCGGGGCTGATGCTGGCATCGATCGTGATGTTCGGTGTCGTCGTCGACAGCAGCGTCAGCTACGTGCTCGCGGCAGTGATGCTCGGGATCGGTTACGGCCTGACCTACTCGGTGATCAACGGCCTGGCCGCCAATGAAGCGCCGAACGGCACCACCGCACAATCCTTGCTGCTGTTCAGCCTGTCGTACTTCATCGGCGTGTTCGGATTTCCATTGCTGGCAGGGAAAATCATCGTCGAGCAAGGCATGCCCACGCTGTTGCTCACGGTGTTGGCGGTTGCCTCGCTCAACTGGCTGATCACCGTGGGCCGCTTGATCTGGCGTAGAGCCACAGCGGTCAGGGCACTGGAGGAGGCCTGAGCCGTTCGTCGCTGACAATGCACCCATCCGGATCGAGGGCGGACTAATCAGGTAAGGACTCTGCTCGCTGGAGACACCGCCATGACCCTGTCCAGGTTGACCGCCCTCGTTCTCACTGCCCTTTTATCCGCCGCCTCCTTCGCCGGAACCATCGGCTCGAGCACCGGCCCGACCAATCCGGTGGAAAAACCCAGGGCTCCCGCCATCCAGAGTGCCCCCGGCATGAACACCGATGGCACGACGATCGACCAAAACCTGCCGCCCGCCACCGGCACCGACCCGCGGATTCAAGGCAACGACGCGGGACGACAGTTGCCAGGCCGCAAAACACCCAGCAGCGGCGGACTTGGCTCGACCACTAGCGGTGACTCGGGTGACGACGACAGCGACAGCCAATGACTTCCGGTTTGAGGACAAAGGAATTGGTCGAGGCGCTGCGCAAGGCATACTGCAGACAGTTGCTCCCACAGGTGTAATGAGTGTCAGCGCTGTTTCAGGCGGTCAATCACGACGGCCAGAAGCAAAATCGAACCCCGGATCACATACTGATAAAACGTATCGATGTTCTTCAGGTTCATCGCATTTTCGATGATCGCCAGAATCAACACCCCGGCGATCACGTGCCGGATCATGCCGATCCCGCCACTCAACGACACCCCGCCCAGCACGCAGGCCGAGATCACCGTCAGCTCGAAACCCTGTCCGATCATTGGCTGGCCGGAGGTCATGCGCGAGGCCAGGATCACCCCGGCCAATGCACCGATCACACCGTGCACGGCGAAGATGATGATCTTGGTCCGGTCGACATTCACACCGGCCAGCAGCGCCGCTTCCTGGTTGCCGCCGATGGCCATGGTGTTGCGCCCGTAGGTGGTGTAGTTCAGCAGCCAGCCGAAGAACAGGAAGCAGACGATGGTGATCAGGATCGGTACCGGCACGCCAAACATCTGGCCGTTACCGAACACAAAGAACGATTCCTGGGACACCCCCACCGCTTTGCCGTTGGCGAAGATGTAGGCCAGGCCGCGCACGATCTGCATGGTCGCCAGCGTGGTGATCAGCGCATTGACTCGCAGCTTGGCGATCACTATCCCGTTGATCAACCCGACGATCAGGCCCATCACCAGCGCGGCACAGACACCGAGAAACACGCTGTCGGTGTCGCGCATCACCACCGCCGCGACCACCCCGGCACAGGCAATCACCGAGCCCACCGACAAGTCGAAATGCCCGGACGCCAGGCAATACAACATGGTGCAGGCAGCAATGCCGGTGGTGGAAATCGCCAGGCCCAGGCCACGCATGTTCAGCGGTGAAAGGAAGTTGTCGATCAGCAAGGTGCAGGCGACAAAGATGCCGACCGCCGCCAGCAGCATCACCCAGTCATCAAGGAAGCGCCGCAGGTCCAGCGGTTTGCGCGTGGTCGGCAGGGTGTTGTTTTGGGTTGTCATCATAGTCACCTCTCAGTTCGCCACGCCGTCGGCGCGTTGGCGCGGCAAAGCCAGTTGCAGCAGGTTGGATTCGTTGGCCTGTTCGCGGCTCAGTTCGCCACGCAGGGCGCCTTCGCACAGCACCAGGATGCGGTCGGAAATACCCATGACTTCCATCAAGTCGCTGGACACCACAATCACCGCGATCCCCTTGGCTGCCAGGTTATGGATGATCTGGTAGATCTCGGCCTTGGCACCGATGTCGATGCCGCGTGTGGGTTCGTCGAGCAGCAGCACTTTCATCGGCATCGACAGCCAGCGGCCGAGAATGGCCTTCTGCTGATTGCCACCGGACAGGTACATGATTTTTTGCGCCGCGTTGGGCGTCTTCACTTTCAGCGCCTTGATCTGCTGCTCGGCGTTGTCCTTTTCCCACAGGCCACGCAACAGGCAACCGAAGGTGGAATGGGCGCCGCGGGCGCTGATGTTGATGTTCTCGGCGACGCTGGCCAGCGGCAGGATGCCTTCCTTCTTGCGGTCCTCGGGGCACAACAGGATCCCGGCGGCAATCGCGTCCCGGGGTGAACGCAGCCTCAGTTCATGGCCTCGAAGTTTCAGCTGTCCGGCGCTGTTGCGCGCCAGGCCACTGAGCAGGCGCAACAGCTCGGTGCGACCGGCCCCGACCAGCCCGAACAGCCCGAGGATTTCGCCTTTGTGCACCTCGAAACTCACTGGCTCGCGCAACCCCGGCCCGAGCAGTCCGTCGACCTTGAGTGCCACCGCGCCGCGCTGGCGCGGGCGGTAATCGTAGATGTCCTGGATGTCGCGCCCGACCATGCAGGTGACCAGTTGATCGTGGGTCAGTTGGCTCATGTCATCGAACGTGCGCACGTAGCGCCCGTCCTTGAACACCGTCACCGCGTTGCAGATGCGGAACACTTCTTCCATGCGATGGGAGACATAGAGCACCACTTTGCCTTCGTCCCGCAGCCGGCCGATGATCGCCATCAAGCGGTCGATCTCCCTTGCCGAAAGGCTGCTGGTGGGTTCGTCGAAGGCAATCACGTGGGCGCCACGGGACAAAGCCTTGGCGATTTCCACCAGTTGCCGCTGGCCGAGGGACAGGCGCCCGACTTTCTCCTGCGGGTCGATTTCATCGGCCAGGCCTTTGAGGCAGGCCAGTGCCTGCTGGCGCAGGGTGCTGCGATTGATCAGGCCGAAACTGGCTGGCAGATGCCCGAGAAACAGGTTCTCGGCCACGGTCATTTCCGGCACCAGATGCAACTCCTGGTGGATCACCGCGACGCCACTGCCGATGCTGTCGGCGGTGGACTTGAAGTCCATCGTCCGCTCGCCGATCTGCAAGGCACCGCTGCAAGGCGTGTAGGCCCCACCGAGAATTTTCAGCAGCGTCGACTTGCCGGCGCCGTTCTCGCCCATCAAGGCGTGAACCTGCCCCGGATGGGCGACGAAGCTGATGTTGTCCAGCGCCTTCACCCCGGGAAAGGTCTTGCCGATCCCGTTGAAGCGCAAGCTGCCGGTAAGGCTGTGTTCGTGTTGGATTGTTTGCGCGTGCATAACCACCTCTTCACACCGATCAGGCGACCCCGCCGCCGAGGCCGCCGCTGAAGTCAAACGGCCGTCAGTTCCACAGGCCGATCTTTTCCAGTTCCTGCTTGAAGTTGTCGCGGGTGATCAGCGTCACGTCATCCATGGCGGTGTACTTCGCCGGTTCTTTGCCGGTGGTGACCCACTCGTACATCATGCTGGCGGTGTTGTAGCCCTCGATGTGCGGGCTCGGCAGCATCGAGCCGTAGAAGCCGCTGTCGGGTTTCTTCAGCTCGCCGATGGCGTCGGTACCGTTGATGCCGATGCCGATCACGTTGGCCGCGGCGAAACCGGCGCTCTCGGTGGCGCGCACCCCGCCGAGGACGGTGTTGTCGTTCATGCCGCCGATGATCAGGTTTTTCGCCGCCCCCGGCAGTTTCACCAGGGCCGAGTTGGTGGCGTCCATGCTGCCCGGCACGTCGAGGGTCTTGAGGGCCGCGAACAGGATGTGGTCTTTGGGCATGCCGGCATCCTGCAGCGCTTTCACCGAACCGTCGGTGCGCTTCTTGCCGGTGTCGAGTTCGTTGTAGGTGTTGATCACCGCATAGGTGTCTTTCCAGTCCCAGCCGCGTTTCTTCGCTTCGGTCGCCATGGCATTACCTTGTTTCTGACCGACTTCGAAAGCGGCCATGCCGAGGTACGGCACGTCTTCCATGAACTTGCCGCTGGCATCGACGAAACGGTCATCGACGGCGATCACTTTCAACCCGTTGAGTTTGGCCTTGGCCATGATCGCCGGGCCGAGGGACACGTCCGGCGGGCAGATCACGAACCCCTTGGCGCCGTTGGCCGCGAGGCTGTCGATGGCAGAAAGGGTTTTCTCACCGTCGGGCACGGCGATCTTGATCAGGGTGAAGCCCTTCTCTTTCCCGGCCTTTTCGGCAAAGGCCCACTCGGTCTGGAACCAGGGTTCTTCGGCCTGCTTGACCAGGAAACCGATCTTCACTTCCTCGGCTGCCAGCAGCGTGTTGCTCAGGCTGAACGCCGAGACCGCCAACGCGGCACAGCACAGGGAACGGATAGCATGACGACGATTCATAAGCTGACTCCTTGTTATTTTTCTTGAGCACTCGTTGAAAGCGTTCTTTGTTAACCAACGGGCGGTAAAAACATACTGCCAATAGTCATATCGTATGATGATTGGATTTCAGGCGTAGCAAGGCGCCGGAAAGCCCGATCACTCAGTCGTGGTACATCACCGAGCGACCACCATCGATGGTGATGCACGAGGCATTGATGAACGGCGCTTCATCACTGGCCAGGAACACGGCGGTCATTGCCACTTCGATCGGCTGCCCGATACGGCGCGGCGGGTGCAGGTCAAACGCTCGCTGGCGTTCGGCGTGGGGGTCGGCAAAACCGTTCCAGTAATCGACGTTCAACTGGGTTTCGATGTAGCCCGGCGCAATCGCGTTGACGCGCACACCCTTGGGCGCATATTCGATGCCCAGCGCGCGGGTCAGGCCGAGCAGGCCATGCTTGGCCACCGGGTACGGGAAGCAGCCAGGAATGATGTGGGTGGAATGGGTGGACGCGATATTGATGATGCTGCCGATGCCCTGCTCGATCATCTGCGGCAGCACCGCCTTGCAACCGTACCAGGCACCATCGAGGTCGATGGCAAAGCAGCGACGCCAGTCTTCCTCGGTCATTTCCAGCGGATCGCGGAATACGTTGACCCCGGCGCAGTTGACCAGCACATCGATCCGGCCGTGCAGGTCGATCGCCAGCCGGGCCATGGCGTGCAGGTCCTGCTGACGCGACACGTCGGCCTTGATCGCCACCACATCGGCGCCCTGGTCTCGCCAATGCGCCGCGACTTTCTCGACTTTCTCGGCCTGAATGTCGCTGATGATCAGCCTGGCCTGCTGGGACGCGAAGGTCGCCACAATCGCTTCGCCAATACCCTGGGCGGCACCGGTCAGCAAGACGACCTTGTTTTTCAGGCGTTCGCCCTTGGGCGGTTCGGGCACCGGTGGCAATGACAGTGGTTCAGCCATGGATCAAGACTCCTGTTCGAAAACACGACGAAAACCGGGCATCTGTCGATGTCCGGTCAAAAGGCGCTGGGTAGGAAACAGGTGAGTGCGAAACGTTTCAGCCTGGAAACGTTCTGAGGCACAGGCTCCGCAAGGGAGCACGGGGGAACTTCGCTGCATCACTTCACCTGTTTTGTTTTTTTAAGTGTGAGTGCATGTAACTGGTGAGGCCGACTATAAACCCGGCCTGCGATAAATCTCAATATATATATTTACATCCCATATTTTGGGATTTATCCAGCAAAGCGCGTGCAATGTTTTCCAGGCACATCCACTGCGATCGACAACACAGCCCCATCCAACGGATGGCCCAGCGGACTGGCCGCGCTGGTGATGTACAGGGTTTTGAGGTCTGAACCGCCGAACACGCAACTGGTGGGACGACTGACCGGCAGTTCAATGATCCGATCGACTTTGCCGTCCGGACTCAACCTGAGTAGGCACTTGCCGTCCCAACGGGCATTCCAGATAAAACCTTCGGCATCCATCGCTGAACCGTCCGGGACGCCACGCTCATGCGGACCAAACCAGACCTGCGGCGCATCGAGGGCTCCGTCGGTACGGATGAAATGTCGATACAAGGTGCCGTCGAGGCTGTCGCCGAAATACACGCTGGTGGCGTCATCGCTCCACAGCAACGTGTTGGGAATGCCCAGATTGCGCAGCAACGGCGCAACCCGCCCGGCGCGATCGATGCGGAACAGTCCACCGCAACGGTGGACGATGGGCAGGTCTTCGCCGTTTGCGCCGATGTTGTTTTGCATGGTGCCGAGCCAGAGCCGGCCTTGGGCGTCGCAACGGGCTTCATTGGGGCGGTTGCCCGGTTGCGGATCGGCAACGCAAAACAGTGTCAGGCGCGGCGCCAGGCCCGGTGAATCGAGATCGAGCCGATACACGCCGCTGCTCAATGCCACCAGGGCATCGCCGCTTTCGCAGGGAATGAACGCCGACACGTGCTCCGGCATCTGCCAGATCTGCACGTTGGCGCCGATCAACCGCAACGCCTGCTTACCGGCGATATCCACCCAGTACAGGGCTTGGGTGGGCGCATCCCAGAACGGGCCTTCGCCCAGTCGTGCCCGATGCTCGGTCACCGCAGTCCACGCCATGAAACCTCCTGCGTTGTTCTTGTTTTTATTGTGTAGGAGCCAGCTTGCTCGCGAAGGTGTGCCAGTCGACCTGGTGGTAGCTGAATACACCATCGCGAGCAAGCTCGCTCCTACAGTGGTTCGAGCTGTCAGCTGGCTTTTTTATCGGCCATGACTTGCGGGTAGTAACGCTTGATCGCAAGGTCCGCGTTATCGATCAGGGTCATGCAGGCCCAGACACCCCGGGCGGTATCCCGGGCCGCGATAGCCTCGGCCAGGTCCCGGTGAATCGGCAAGGTGCGACGCAGTTCATCCGGGTCGGCGGCGGACACTTCAAAGGCCACCGCCAGCAACGCGCCGAGGGCGGGAACCATTTGTTCAATGAATTGATTGTGGCTGGCGGCGAGGATGCACTCGTGGAAGAACTGATCGGCGCGGTTGTAATCGATGCCGCTGTCCACCGCCCGTTCCAGCGCGTTGCAGGCCAACAGGATCTCGTTCACCTGTTCGCCGGTTGCGCGCTCGCAGGCCCAGCGCACGGCCATCGGTTCGATGGTGCGGCGCAGGTCGAGCAGATCGTCGACGAAGTTTTCCGGTAAGCCGCTGCGCGACAACCAGCCAACGACTTGTGGATCGAAGAGGTTCCAGCGCCGCACTGGCAATACCCTCGTGCCGACTTTCGGCCCGACCTCGAGCATGCCTTTGGCAACCAGGGTCTTGATGGCTTCACGGATGACCGTGCGGCTCACGCCGAGTTGTTCGCCGAGGTCGGCTTCGACCTTGAGTGACTCACCTGGCTTGACCTGCCCCGTGGCGAGCCAGCAACCCAGCCAGTCAACCGTCGATGCATGAAAGCTGCTGGACATGGACACCTCAATGCCGTTCGCGATGGAGGTCCACGCTAATCATCATATGATTGGATGTCAATTTGATTTTTTGAGTGTTCGCAACCCCCTGTGGGAGCGAGCTTGCTCCCACAGGGTTATGGGTCAGGGTTCGAGACCGATGGGGAAGAACTCGCCGCCACTCCATACACCGAGCCAGCGCTGGCCGTCGATCTCGCGACTCACCGCCAGCTCCACCAATTGATAGAACACGTTGCGATGGATCAACGCTTCAAGATTGCTGCGCACATGCACGTAAGGGGCAGGCTCTTGCGTTACCGGGTCGATGACCACACGCAGGAGGTGCTCGGCGCCGGCCTCGGTGGTTTCATCGACGTTGGTGGTAAAGCGCAACACCTGCGCCTCGCCCTCGCCTTCCACGTCCACCGCGATCGCCACGAACGGCGCATCGTCGACCTTGATCCCGACCTTTTCCACCGGAGTGATCAGGAAATAATCATCGCCGTCGCGGCGAATGATGGTGGAGAACAGTTTGACCATCGGCTTGCGCCCGATCGGCGTGCCCAGGTAATACCAGGTGCCGTCCCGGGCGATGCGCATGTCGATGTCGCCGCAGAAATCGGGATTCCACAGGTGCACCGGCGGCAAGCCTTTGGTCTTGGGGATTTGCCCCAGCAAGTCGTTGGCTTTTTGCGGGCCACTCATGGCGTTCTCCTTGAAATTACTGGTCGCTGAGCCCCAGCAGGCTGCGCGCGTATTGTTCCAGCGGCGGGCCCATCAGGTCTTCGGGTTTTTTATCGTGGAACGTCAGTAAACCGCCACGACTCTTGATGGTTGCAGTATCAATCAAATACTGGGTGCTGGTCTCGATCAACATGATCTGAATCATACCGCTGTCGATGCCGAGACGATCCAGGGCTTCCTGGTCCAGCCACTCGTCCGAGTTGCCGATACGGTCGTCAGACTTGGCAAACCGGGTGTAGAGCAGATAGTGCGCACCGGCGGCACGGGCTTCGCCCATGGCCTGGTCGAGACCTTCCGGCGTACGGGCACGGCGGACCATCGGGAAATATTCGACGAAGCCGTCGAACGCGACTTCGGCAATCACGTTGGGCCGTGGATAAACGGCGCTGCCCGGCGGCATGAAAGCGCCCTGGGCGATGTAGACGAACGAGTCCGGCTGAATGCGCAGGTTGTTTACGCGACGACTGTCACTGTGATCGAGCAGCCCCGCATCGCTCATATGGTAACGAGTCCCTTCGGCCATATCGCTGACGTTCATGCAGCCACCAAGTGCCAAAACGGCCAGCAGCAAAACCAGGCTACGCATCCTATCCTCCAGAGGCCGGTGTCGGAAAACCGGCGAATGGCCGTAGGATGCAGCTTTTGCGCCAGCTCATGAGCAGTGGCATCTGACAGTCCAAATCGCGAGCAAGCTCGCTCCCACAGGGAATTGCATATCACCTGTGGGAGCGAGCTTGCTCGCGATTGCGGAAGATCAGCCGCCGATAATCTTCATGACAGTCGCGCCGCCAGAGAACGCCACTTCCTGCTTGTCACCCAAGGCTTTCACCAGCAGCCGCTGCAAGGCCGGCAGGGCCTGATGGCGTGGCTTGTCCAGCAGATCACCGATGTAATGGCGATTGCTCGACGACAGGCAGCCATGCAGCCACCCGGTGGAAGACAAACGAAGTCGCGAACAGGTACGGCAGAAAGGCACGCTCTCGTTGGCGATCACGCCGAAATAACCCTGGCCGGGAATTTCATATCGAACGGCCGTCGCATCGACCGGGGCATCGGCTTGCAGGTATTCGTAGCGTTCGCCGATCAGGCTCAGCAATTGCTGGAGACTGACGAACTGCTGCAGAAAGGCATTGGAATCGTTGGCCAGGTGGCCCATGCGCATCAGTTCGATGAAGCGCAGTTCATAACCGCGCTCCAGGCAGTAGTCGAGCAGCGGCATCACTTGATCGAGGTTCTGTCCGCGCAGCGGCACCATGTTGACCTTGATCTTCATGCCGGCCGCACTGGCCTCGCTCATGCCGTCGAGCACGGTGGCCAGGTCACCGCCCCGGGCAATACTGCGGAACGCACTGGCGTCGAGAGTATCGAGGGAGACGTTGAGGCGCCGGATACCGGCGTTCACCAGCAGCGGCAGTTTCTTCGCCAGCAACTGGCCATTGGTGGTCAGACTGATGTCTTCCAGGCCCATCTGCCCGACCGCCGTCATGAACGCCTCGAGTTTCGGGCTGACCAGCGGCTCGCCGCCGGTAATGCGCAGACGCTCGATGCCCGCCGCTTCAATCAGATAAGCCACGCCGCGCGCCATGGCTTCGGCCGACAATTCATCCTGCGCAGCCACCAGCCGCTTGCCGTTGGGCACGCAGTAGGTACAGGCGTAATTGCAGGCTGAGGTCAGACTGATTCGCAAGTTGCGAAAACGCCTGCCTTGACGATCAACGATCATGGTCACTCCGGCGGAAGAATATCGGGCCGCTAAAACTTGACTCAGAAATCAAGTTTTAGCAAGTCCTCTACCTGAGTATATTCCTGCGCTACTGCGCCATGTAGCGAAATCATGGCGCAATAAGGCAACTGAATGGCTCAGCTGCCGGAAGTGTCGGTGTCACGCTTGCGCTTGTTGCCCATGCGCACGCCGATGTCCATCAGGAACTGGAAGAAACCTTCCTGATCTTCCAGCACATTGCTCCAGAACGGCGAGTGATACAGCGCGACGGCACCGTGCACCAGCGCCCAGGACGCGCAGTAGTGGAAGTAAGGTGGCACATCTTCCAGCTTGCCTTCGCTGATCCGGCCCTTGATCAGCAAGGTCAGGCGTTCGAAGTTCGAGGCACGGATCTTGTGCAGTTCCTCGATCATCTCCGGCACCTGGTTGCCCTTGACCACTTTCTCTTCGAGGCGGTCGAACAGGCGATAGCGTTGTGGATCGCGCATGCGGAATTCGAAGTAGGCCCGGGACAGGGCTTCCTTGTCCTTGTCGACATCGGCCGAATGCAGCAGAGCGTTCAAATCGCGCTCGTAGTCGAGCATCAGGCGCAGATAGATTTCCGCCTTGGATTTGAAGTGCTTGTAGATCGTGCCTTTGCCGATACCGACGGCATCAGCAATCATCTCGACGGTGACACTGTCTTCACCTTGTTCGAGGAACAGCTTGAGCGCGGTATCGAGAATTTCCTGCTCGCGGCGACGGAATTCACGGACCTTACGAGGTTCTTTATGCATAAGAAAAGGTCTGTCGGGGTCAAAATTCGAAGCCGCGTATTATGCCTAACTTACGCAAAAATGCACGGATCATCCGACCATATCTGCGCTTTCTGGTCATTCCGCGTACGTTTACAGGGTGATGAGAACTCTTCCGAAGCGCACGTATTCCAAATTTGTTTAAAAACCCGGGCCGCTAAACTGGACGAGGCGCAATCCTGATCAATACTTGAACTGTCGGCGGGGCATCTCCCCCAAGTGTCACGCCGATATTGGTACCAACGGACCGCGTGCCATTGTTTTACTCCTAATGGTCTTAACCCGGATTCACCCCCCAGAACCCGGGTTTTTTTTGCCTGCGATTTAACCTTTTACATGTGCCAGCGGGAATAGTCGCTGGAAATTCGCCGTGGTTTGCTCGGCAAACCGCTCGTAGGGCTCACCACGCAACATTGCCAGAAATTCCGCAACTTCACGCACGTACTGCGGCAGGTTTGGTTTGCCACGATAGGGAATCGGCGCCAGGTACGGCGAGTCGGTTTCCACCAGCAAACGGTCGGCCGGCACCTTGCTGGCCACATCACGCAATGCGTCGGCATTGCGAAAAGTGACAATCCCGGACAGGGAAATGTAATAGCCCATGTCCAGCGCGGCCTTCGCCATCTCCCAGTCTTCGGTGAAGCAATGCAACACGCCTGCCTGGGGCAGCGCAGCGTCCCGCAGCAAGTCCAGGGTATCGGTGCGGGCGCCACGGGTATGGATGATTACCGGTTTGCCGGTCTGCTGCGCCGCTTGCAGGTGCAGGCGGAACGATTCCTGCTGCAACTCTGCCGCTTCAGGCTCGTAGTGGTAATCGAGGCCGGTTTCGCCAATCGCCACCACCCGCGGGTGATTGAGCTCCTGCAACAGCCAGTCCAGCGCCGGCGCTGCCCCCGGCTGCACATCCAGAGGGTGCACGCCCACCGAGCAGTCGACATCGTCATAACGTTCGGCCAGGGCCTTGACGTCGGCCGCGTTGTCCGCGCTGACACCGATACACAGAAAGTGCCCGACCCCACGCTGCCGGGCAGCTTCCAGGGCAGCATCCAGGGAGCCCTCGTGGGCGGTCAGGTCAAGGCGATCAAGGTGACAATGGGAATCTACGAGCATAAAGGGCTGCAACTTGTATGGGTGGGACGGTCGGATGTTCTGATACTCAGAGTCTAGGCGCAGACAGTCACCGTTGGGCAGGCAACGACACCCATTGCACCAGCAATGCTTCCAGCAACAAGGCCGGGTTGAGGTTGGCCTTGCTCAGGACTTTCTGCCGCTGGGCGAGGATCCAGTCCTGAATATCGAGGACTTTGTCCTGGGCGCTTTTCTGCGCCAGGTATTGCACGACCTTGCGCATGTCGGTCAGGCCGAGGCCGGCTTCATCCTGAGTCAATTGATAGCGCAGGATCAGGCTCGACCAATCGCAGAACCAATCGAACAGGCGCAACATCGGAATGTTTTTCCATTCTTCGGCCAGTTGCGTCGGCGACTGCTGTTGCTTGAGGAGTTTTTTAACCCCTTCCACCACTTGCGCGCGCTGTTCACGCACGCCCTGGGCCTGGAGATTGACCGCCGCCAGCGGCGAACCGGCGGCCAGCGTCAGCAGTTCGACGCGCTCATCTTCGGAGCACTCCGGCAACGCCTGGGCCAACCACTTCAAGCTCATGGCCTCGCCCGGCAGCGGACAGGCCTGCTGCACGCAGCGACTCTTGATGGTTGGCAACAAGCGGCTCGGCTGATGGCTGACCAGCAACAGAACGGTATCGCCGGACGGTTCTTCAAGGCTTTTGAGCAAGGCGTTGGCGGCGTTGATGTTCATCGACTCGGCCGGCTCGATCAGCACCACTTTGCGCCCGCCCAACTGCGCGGTCTGCACCACGAAACCGACCAGGTCGCGAACCTGGTCGACCTTGATCGCCTTGTCGGCTTCTTCCGGCTCCAGGATGTAGTTATCCGGATGGCTGCCAGCCTTGAGCAGCAGGCAGGATTTGCATTCGCCGCAGGCTTGCAGCGCGTTCGGGCGCTGGCACAGCAAGCTGGCCATCAAGCGCTCGGCCAGTGCCCGCTTGCCGATTCCGGCGGGGCCATGCAGCAGGTAGGCGTGCGCATGCTGGGTGCGACCGGCCAGTTGCTGCCAGAGGTTTTCCTGCCACGGATAGGCCTCAGCCACGGCTCAACTCCAGCAGGCGCGGCAGCAAGGCATCCAGCGATTGCTGAACCTGTGCCAACGGCTGGGCAGCATCGACCAGCACATAACGCGCCGGATCCGCCTTGGCCCGCTTGAGGAAGGCACTGCGTACGGCATCGAAAAAGGTCCGGCCTTCGAGCTCGAAGCGATCCAGACGACCACGAGCGCTGGCGCGGGCCAGGCCGACCTCGACAGGCAGATCGAAAATCAGCGTGAGGTCCGGGCGCAGATCGCCCTGGACGAAGGTTTCCAGGGTTGCGATGCGCTCCAGCGACAAGCCGCGACCGCCGCCTTGATAGGCGTATGTCGAATCGGTAAAACGATCACACAAGACCACGGCACCGCGGGCCAGCGCCGGGCGAATCACCTCGGCCAGATGCTGGGCACGCGCCGCGAACACCAACAGCAACTCGGTATCCGGGTTCATGACTTCATCGACCGGGGCCAGCAGCACTTCACGAATGCGCTCGGCCAACGGCGTGCCACCCGGCTCGCGGGTCAGCACCACCTCGATGCCGGCGGCGCGCAGGCGCTCGGCCAGGTATTCGCGATTGGTGCTCTTGCCGGCGCCTTCCGGGCCTTCCAGAGTAATAAACAAGCCAGTCACAGGCAGTCCTTAATCAGAGTCATTGCGGGCTTTTCGGTGCGCTTGCATCGGGTTCGGGCATTTCAGGAGCTGGCGCAGGATCTTGCGCCGGCACTTGCGGCAGTGCCTCGGGAGCCGTGTTCGGTGAAGCGGCCGGGAACGGCGCCTGCTCCTGCGAAGACCTGGCCTCCTGCATACCGTTTTGCTCAGCCTGGATTGGCGGCATCTCGGACGTAGTAGCGGGAGCCGGGCTGGAGCGGTAATCGGCGCGGCGCTTGATCTGGAACTCCTTCACGGCATTGTTGTGGGCATCCAGGTCGTCGGAGAACACATGGGTGCCATCGCCACGCGCCACGAAGTAAAGGCTGTTGCCGTCCACCGGATTGAGTGCCGCATGGATGGCTTCGCGACCGACCATCGAAATCGGCGTCGGCGGCAGTCCCGCATTCATGTAAGTGTTATACGGCGTCGATTCCTTGAGGTGAGCCCGGGTCAGCTTGCCGCTGTAGCGGTCGCCGAGGCCGTAGATCACCGTCGGGTCGGTCTGCAGCAGCATGCCTATCGCCATGCGTCGTACAAACACGCCGGCAATCTGCCCGCGCTCCTGCGGTACGCCGGTTTCCTTTTCCACCAGCGAAGCCATGATCAGCGCCTGGTAGGGTTCGGTGTACGGTGTATCTGCAGCGCGCTTTTCCCACTCCTTGGCGAGTACTTCATCGAGGCGGTCGTAAGCGGTTTTCAGCACCTCGACATCGGACATGCCCCGCACGTAACGATAGGTGTCAGGGAAGAAGCGCCCTTCCGGAAAAATCCCGGTGTGGCCGAGCTTGTCCATGACCTGGCTATCGCTCAAACCGTCGAGGCTATGTTCGAGCTTCTCTTCCCTGGCCAGCGCTGCGCGGACCTGACGGAAACTCCAGCCTTCGACCAGGGTCAGGCTGTACTGAACCATTTCCCCGCGTTTCCACAGGTCGATCAGGCCTTCGACGGTCATGCCGGGCTGCATGCGGTATTCACCGCTGTGCAGGGGTTGTCTGGCGAGGTTGAAGCGCCAATACACCCGCAGCCAGAATGCGTCCTTGATGACGCCGTTGGCTTCGAGTCGGTAAAGGGTGCGAGTCGGCGTGGTGCCCTTGGGCACATCCAGCAATTGTTCCTGGGTAATGTTCAGCGGCTGTACCAGCGCCGAATGAATCTTCCAGGCTGAAGCACCCATCAGCAGCCCCGCCAGAACCACTCCGGTTTCCAGCAGCAGCAAGAGTTTACGTCTCACGTATCAAGCATCCAGTAGCACACGGGCAATGGTTTGGAGTTTACGGGTGAGCGGCCCAACCGGCCAGTGAAGAGCAGCATAGGCGCGCACCGGCCAGACACCATACACGCTGTTGCAGACAAAGACTTCGTCAGCCCATTGCAGCTGTTCGAGGGGGATATCGGTGATTTGTGTGGGGATTCCCAGCGACTTGGCCTGAAACAATATTTCTGCGCGCATCACGCCTGCCACGCCGCAGCGCTTGAGGTCCGCTGTGATGAGTACACCATCACGCACCAGGAACAAGTTGCTGAACACACCCTCAATTACGCGCCCGGCCTGATCGAGCATCAAGCCTTCGGCATACTCGGTGTCCTGCCATTCGGCACGGGCGAGGACTTGCTCAAGACGATTGAGGTGCTTGAGGCCGGCCAGTAATGGCTGCCTGGACAATCGCGTGGCGCAGGGAAACAAACGAACACCCCGCTCACCATGCGCGGCAGGGTAAGCCACAGGTGGACTGCCTTGCACAATGCGTCGGGCCTGGGCCGAAGGATCGGGGGCATAACCGCGCAGACCGTCGCCACGGGTGAGAATGAGCTTGAGCACCCCGTCACCCAGTGCCGCGGCGTAGGCCAGCAGTTCGCTGCGGATCAGCTCCTGCTCGGCTGTTATCGCCAGGCGCGAACAGCCATCCGCCAGGCGCGACAGATGCCGGTCCAGCAACACGGGCTGACCGCTGCGCACGGCGATGGTCTCGAACAGACCATCGCCATAAGCCAGGCCGCGATCCTTCAGCGACAAAGCGTCAGCCGGCTGACCGTCGACCCAGCTGTCCATCAGCCTGCGAACCGACGGAACACCAGCGAACCGTTGGTGCCGCCAAAACCGAAGGAGTTGGAAACGACCACATCGATATCCATGTTGCGCGCCGTGTGCGGCACAAAATCGAGATCGCAGCCTTCGTCCGGCTCATCGAGGTTGATGGTCGGCGGCGCTACCTGGCTGTTGATTGCCAGCACGCTGAAGATCGCCTCGACCGCGCCCGCCGCACCCAGCAGGTGACCGGTCATGGACTTGGTGGAACTGACGGCCAGCTTGTAGGCGTGCTCGCCGAATACCGACTTGATCGCATTGACTTCGGCCAGGTCGCCTGCAGGAGTCGAGGTGCCGTGGGCGTTGATGTACTGCACTTGATCGCCATTGATTTTGGCATCGCGCAGCGCATTGGTGATGCAGCGCGCAGCACCCGCACCATCGGCTGGCGGCGAGGTCATGTGATAGGCATCGCCACTGGTGCCGAAGCCGATCAGCTCGGCGTAGATGGTCGCGCCACGCGCCTTGGCGTGCTCGAGTTCTTCCAGTACCAGCGCACCGGCGCCATTGGACAACACGAAGCCATCGCGGCCCTTGTCCCATGGACGGCTGGCGCGGGTCGGCTCGTCGTTGCGGGTCGACAGCGCGCGGGAAGCACCGAAGCCGCCCATGCCCAGACCGCAGGCCGCCATCTCGGCGCCGCCGGCAATCATCACGTCAGCTTCGTCGTACATGATGTTGCGGGCAGCCATGCCAATGCAGTGTGTACCGGTGGTACAGGCCGTGGCGATGGCGTAGTTGGGTCCCTGTGCACCGAGGTGGATGGACAGGAAACCGGAAATCATATTGATGATCGAGCCTGGCACGAAGAACGGAGAGATCCGTCGTGGGCCGGTCTCGTGCAGCGTGCGGGCGGTTTCTTCGATATTGGTCAGACCGCCAATACCCGAGCCCATGGCCACGCCGATACGCTCACGGTTGGCGTCAGTGACTTCCAGACCGGCATTGCGTACCGCCTGAAAACCTGCGGCCAGACCGTATTGAATGAACAGGTCGAGCTTGCGGGCTTCCTTGACCGACAGGTATTCCTCGACATTGAAGTCCTTTACCGAGCCGCCAAAACGGGTGGAATAGGCAGAAAGGTCGGCGTGTTCGATCAGACCAATGCCACTGCGGCCAGCCAGAATGCCCTGCCAGCTGCTCGGCACATCCGTGCCCAGTGGCGACAACATACCCATACCGGTGACTACGACGCGTCTACGCGACACAGCACTCTCCTTTTTTCAAATGACGACTTTGCATCAGGCCTAAAGAAAAAACCGCACGCCATGATGGCAGTGCGGTTTTTCCATGACAGCGAGCAACGATTACAAACTATTACGCCTGGTGGCTAGTAACGTAGTCGATTGCAGCTTGTACAGTAGTGATCTTCTCGGCTTCTTCGTCAGGGATTTCGGTCTCGAATTCCTCTTCCAGAGCCATCACCAGCTCAACGGTGTCAAGGGAGTCGGCACCCAGGTCTTCAACGAAGGAAGCAGTGTTGACCACTTCTTCTTCTTTAACGCCCAGTTGCTCAGCAACGATTTTCTTGACGCGCTCTTCGATGGTGCTCATACCTTGTTTTCACTCCTAATGGACAAATTCAGGCAGCTGGCCAGTGGGTAAGTGTATAGAAAGGCTTTTCAGCTTTTCAACTGAAAGCTTCACTCCTCGAACCCGGTGACCCTCTGCCTATAAATAGATTGCAGCTTTATAACGGATTTTAGACAGCTCGTATGACATTTTTTTGAAGCAATCCGTCACATTTGAATTACATGTACATCCCGCCGTTCACCGGGATTGTAGCTCCGGTAACGTAAGCCGCACCGTCCGACGCAAGAAAAGCGACCACGGACGCGATCTCTTGAGCCTGCCCCAGACGACCCAGCGGAATCTGCGTCTGCAAGGCTTCACGCTGTGCCTCGGGCAGTTCACGGGTCATATCGGTATCGATGAACCCAGGAGCCACCGAGTTTACCGTAATCGAACGCGAACCGACTTCGCGCGCCAGAGCACGGCTGAAACCTTCCAGACCGGCCTTGGCGGCAGCGTAGTTTACTTGGCCTGCGTTGCCCATGGCACCCACAACCGAGCCAATACTGATAATTCGGCCCCAACGAGCTTTGGTCATGCCGCGCAAAACACCCTTGGACAGGCGGAACAGACTGTTCAGATTGGTATCGACAACGTCGTGCCACTCGTCGTCTTTCATGCGCATCATCAGGTTATCGCGGGTGATACCGGCATTATTGACCAGAATCGCCGGCGCACCGAACTGCTCCTGAATGCTCGCCAGAACACTTGCCACGGACTCGTCGCTGGTGACATTGAGTTCCAGGCCAGTGCCCTGAATACCGTTTTCCTTCAGGGTCGCGGCAATGCGTTCAGCACCCGACGCGGAGGTCGCGGTACCAACAACGATGGCGCCCTGACGACCCAGTTCCAGGGCGATAGCCTGGCCGATGCCACGGCTTGCACCGGTGACCAGTGCAACTTTACCTTGCAGACTCATGCAAGCTTCTCCTGATTCAGGCCAACGCTGCACGGGCGGCAGCGAAAGCGTCTGGGGTATTGAGGTTGGATGTCGACACGCCTTCGGCGCAACGCTTGTTCAGACCGGCCAGCACTTTACCCGGGCCACACTCGACCAGGTTGGTCGCGCCCTTGGCGGCCAGTGCCTGGACCGATTCAACCCAGCGTACTGGCTTGTACAGTTGCTCGAGCAGATCGCGCTTGAGGGTTTCCAGATCGGCCGGCACCTGGGCACTGACGTTCTGCACCACGGGAATCTGCGGTGCCTGCCAGTCGATCGCCGCGATCGATTCGGCGAAACGCTCGGCAGCCGGGCGCATCAGTTCGCAGTGCGACGGCACGCTGACCGGCAACGGCATGGCACGCTTGGCGCCACGCGCCTTGCAGCCTTCGATGGCGCGCTCGACGGCAGCCTTGGCACCGGCGATGACCACCTGGCCCGGCGAGTTGAAATTGACCGCGCTGACCACTTCGCCTTGCGCCGCTTCGGCACAGGCTGCCAGTACGTCGGCATCGTCCAGACCCAGGATGGCGGCCATGCCGCCCTGCCCGGCCGGAACGGCTTCCTGCATCAGCTGGCCACGACGCTCGACGAGCTTCACCGCATCGCCCAGGCTCAGACTGCCTGCCGCGACCAGCGCGCTGTATTCACCCAGGCTGTGCCCGGCAACGTAAGCCGGGCGCGCACCACCTTCGGCCAGCCACAAACGCCACAGGGCGATAGAGGCGGTCAGAATGGCTGGCTGGGTTTTATCGGTTTGATTGAGTTGCTCTTCCGGCCCTTGCTGGGTCAGTGCCCACAGGTCGTAACCCAGTGCATCGGAAGCTTCTTTGAATGTTTCAAGGACAACCGGATGTTGCGCGCCCAGCTCGGCCAGCATGCCGAGGGACTGCGAACCCTGTCCTGGAAAGACGAATGCGAGGGAAGCAGACATGTAACAAGCCCCTAATGATCTTGTCGTCGGAGAGTTGGCGCCCCGCTTTGGGGACGCAAGAAACTGACAGTTGGATGGCCCATCGAACCAAGCGGTCACATTTAAGCATTGTCCGACGAAAACGCCTAAAGCAACAAATCCTCCAGACGACCGTGCAGGCGCTCGGGAAGATTCTCCTGAATCTCGATCAAGGCGCGCTGAATGGCACTCTGAAACCCCTGAACCCCGGCAGAACCGTGGCTTTTCACCACAATGCCCTGCAAGCCGAGAAAGCTCGCACCGTTGTGCCGGGCAGGTGCCAGATCGGCCTGCAGGCGCTTCATCAGCGGTAGTGCAAGCGCACCGACCACGCGAGAGGCCACGCTCTTCCTGAACAACGCTTCGATGCGCCCGGCAATCATGGTCGCCAGACCTTCGCTGGATTTGAGCAGGATGTTGCCGACAAAACCGTCACACACCACCACATCCGCTTCGCCACGGTACAAACCGTCGCCCTCGATAAAGCCGATGTAATTGATGCCACGGGCGCCTTGCAACAAAGTCGCGGCCAGCTTGACCTGTTGATTGCCCTTGATGTCTTCGGTGCCGATGTTCAGCAACGCCACCCGAGGACGCGCTATGCCCAGGGTCTCGGCCGCAACCGAGCCCATGACCGCAAACTGCAACAGATGCTCGGCACTGCAATCGACGTTGGCGCCCAGGTCGAGCAACTGGCAATAACCTTTTTGTGTCGGAATCGCCGCCACCATGGCCGGACGGTCAATGCCGGGCAAGGTCTTGAGCACGAACCGCGACAACGCCATCAGCGCACCGGTATTACCGGCACTGACACAAGCCTGGACCTTGCCGTCACGCAACAACTCAAGCGCCACGCGCATCGACGAGTCGGGCTTGCCGCGCAAGGCCTGGGCAGGCTTTTCGTCCATGGTGATGACTTCGGACGCCGGCGTAATCGACAGGCGCGCGCGATCCACAGCCGGATGGCCAGCGATCAATTCTTCAAGAAGGGAGGGTTGACCGACGAGGGTCAGGTGCAGCGAGGGTGTGGCAGACAGACAAGCAAGGCTGGCCTGGACAATGCTGCGGGGACCGAAGTCCCCGCCCATTGCGTCAATCGCGATGACTTGAGCGGACAAGTGATTACTCGTCAGCGCCCTTGTCGATCACTTTACGGCCACGGTATACGCCTTCTGGCGATACGTGGTGACGCAGGTGAACTTCACCGGTGGTTTTTTCTACAGACAGGGTGCTAGCCTCGAGAGCGTCGTGCGAACGGCGCATGTCACGGGCAGAGCGGGATTTTTTGTTCTGCTGAACAGCCATAATTGATTAACTCCTAAACGTTTGGGTCACGCTTTAACTGCGCCAATACACTGAACGGGTTGGACCGCGTTACCTCGTCCTCGCTCGGTTCGGGCTCATCGAGACCCGCCGGCTGCTGGCATTCTTCCGGATGATGAGCAGGCACAATGGGCAAGGCGAGCAGAAGCTCCTCCTCGATCAGTGACTGCAGATCCAAAGGATCTTCGCCCAGTTCCAGCACGTCATAACCTTTCGGCAACGACTGGGTATTCGCACCCTCCTTCACCACAGCGTAACTGCATTCGCTATGGATCGGCAGGGTGACCAGCTCAAGACAACGCTGGCAAACCATTTTGACTTCAGTGTCGATAAAGCTGTGGATGACCACAGATTTACGTTCATCTCGTTCAAAAACGAATTTAGCCTGCACCGTACCGACATTGTCGGAAAGCGGGTCGCAGAGTCTCTCCAAATCGGCCAGCAGCATTTCACCTTGAAGGGTGGTGCCACGATCAGCCAATTTGCGCGGGTCAACGTGAGGTGGAATCGGGTCATTCAACATAGGCGCAGCATTATAGGGATGCACCCGCCCATGTCAAAGGAAATTCAGCCCTGTCCGTCACTTGGAAGCCTCGCTAGAATTCGCACACGCCTTATGGAGTTGTGCATGCTGCCTTTATTACTCGCTTCCAGCTCGGCCTATCGCCGGGAATTGCTGACCCGCCTGCAGCTGCCTTTCACTTGCAGCTCGCCGGATATCGACGAAAGCCATCGCCCGGGTGAGTCCGCCATCGAGCTGGTCAAGCGCCTCGCCGAAGAGAAAGCGCGCGCCCTGGCCGACAGCCATACCGCTCATCTGATAATCGGCTCCGACCAGGTCGCAGTGCTGGGAGAGCGGATTATCGGCAAACCCCACACATTCGAAAAAGCCCGGGAACAACTGCTGGCCGCCAGCGGTGCCAGCGTGACGTTCCTCACCGGCCTGGCCCTGCTCAACAGCCAGACAGGGCACTGCCAGGTCGATTGCGTGCCGTTCACCGTACACATGCGCACACTCGACGCACCTCGCATCGAACGCTACCTGCGCGCCGAACAACCCTACGACTGCGCAGGCAGCTTCAAGGCCGAAGGCCTGGGGGTCAGCCTGTTTCGCAGCACCGAAGGACCTGACGCCACCAGCCTGATCGGCCTGCCGCTGATTCGCCTGATCGACATGCTGCTGACTGAAGGCGTACAGGTTCCCTGAATCCCGATACCAAAAAACCGGCCACGCAGGCCGGTTTTTCATGTCACATCAGAATCAGCGCAGCGACGGACCGTTAAAACCCATCCACATCGCCAAATGCTCAGCCACGCTGGCGCCGAGTTTTTTCGAAAAGCGATCGAATGGCGATTCCTGAACGGTGAAGTCCACCAGTTCTTTCTCACCGATCACATCCCGCGCAACCGAACTGGCATTACCCAGCCCATCGATCAATCCCAATGGCAGCGCCTGCTCGCCGGACCAGACCAGGCCAGAGAACAGCTCCGGATGCTCCTTGTCTTTCAGGCGGTCGCCACGACCCTGCTTGACGCTATTGATGAACTGCTTGTGGGTCGTATCGAGCACGCCCTGCCAGAAGGCGGTTTCTTCCGGCTTCTGTGGCTGGAATGGATCGAGGAACGACTTGTGCTCGCCAGAGGTGTAGGTACGACGTTCGACACCCAGCT
Source organism: Pseudomonas sp. BF-R-24 (assembly GCF_019947335.1). Classification (NCBI taxonomy): domain Bacteria; kingdom Pseudomonadati; phylum Pseudomonadota; class Gammaproteobacteria; order Pseudomonadales; family Pseudomonadaceae; genus Pseudomonas; species Pseudomonas sp. BF-R-24. The sequence goes on along the minus strand of NZ_JAGYGG010000012.1, from coordinate 6,331 downwards.
TCTCCATGGTGCCGACAAAGCCATAACCGGCTGCCGTCACACCGATGGAGCCGACCAGGCTCGCCTTGTCGGCGTAGATCTGATCCGCCGCACTGGCGATGTAGTAAGCGCCGGAAGCCCCCAGATCGGAAATGACCGCATAGAGCTTGATGTCCGGGTGCAGACCGCGCAGACGCTTGATCTCGTCATAGACATAACCCGACTGCACCGGACTGCCGCCCGGGCTGTTGATGCGCAGGATGACGCCCTTGACCTTCTTGTCCTCGAAAGCCGCACGCAAGCTGCCAACGATATTGTCTGCACTGGCCGACTCCCTGTCGGCAATCATGCCTCTCACATCGATCAACGCCGTGTAATTGGCACTAAGGGTGCCGGCCTTTTCCATATCCATCAGAGGCGAAAACAGGGCAATGGCGCCGAACAGATACACAAAAATCAGAAACTTGAAGAATATCCCCCAGCGACGGGACCGGCGCTGCTCCTGTATGCCGGCCAGCAGGGTCTTTTCCAGCAGTTTCCAGCTTTTGTCGTCACCGCTCTCTGCGCTCGCCTTGGCGGGCGCCTTCCATTCGTCGGTCATGCCATCCACCCCAAAAACAACCGGTTAAGCCCGCTGACTCAGCCAGGCATGCAATTCTGAAAAACGGTCGATGGCCAGTCGCGGCTCATACAACCTCAACGCATCGATCGATTGAGCGCCATAACTGACGGCCACCGAACCCATGCCGGCGTTGCGCGCCATCTGCAAATCAAAGGACGAATCACCCACCATCAACGCCTGTTCCGGGCGAACCTCGCAATGGGCAAGAATTTGTTCGAGCATCAGCGGGTGGGGCTTGCTGGCGGTTTCGTCGGCGGCGCGAGTGATATCGAAGTAATTCTCCCAGCCATGGGACTTCAACACCCGATCCAGCCCGCGACGGGCCTTGCCGGTCGCCACAGCCAGATGATAGCCCTCAGCACGAAATGCCTCGAGCGACTCGACCACACCCTCGAACAGCGGCGAAGGCACAGCCTCCGACGCGATGTAATGCTCAGCATAGTGCTCGCGGAACGCGATCAGCTCGGCGTCGCCGATTTCGGGGTACAGGGTGCGGATCGCTTCCGGCAAGCCCAGGCCGATGATGCCCTTGACGGCCAGATCATCGCGCAGCTCAAAACCGGAACGCTGCGAGGCAACGTGCATCGCCTCGACAATCCGACCAATGGAATCGGCCAGAGTGCCGTCCCAATCAAAGATCAGCAGCTTGTAATCAGATGGGCGCACTCAATCGCTCCACGGTTTTGGCCCACATCTCGTCGACCGGCGCTTGCAGCTTCAGCTCACCACCATCGGGGAGTGGCACCGTCAGCATGTAGGCGTGCAGGAACAGGCGTTTGCCGCCCAGATCGCGGATTTCCTTGCTGAAACCTTCGTCGCCATACTTGGTGTCGCCAGCGATGCAATGCCCGGCGTGCAAGGTATGGACGCGGATCTGGTGAGTCCGGCCGGTAATCGGCTTGGCTTCGATCAGGGTGGCAAAGTCGCCGAAGCGGCGCAGGACCTTGAACACGGTCACGGACTCCTTCCCCTCCTCCTCGTCGACCTCGACCATGCGCTCGCCGGAGCGCAGATTGCTCTTGCCCAGCGACGCACGGACTTGCTTGATCGAGCTCGCCCAGTTACCGCGGACCAGCGCCATGTAGCGCTTGTCGACGCCATCACCGCGCAATGCGGTGTGCAAGTGGCGCAACATGCTGCGCTTCTTGGCGATCATCAACAGGCCGGACGTATCACGGTCGAGACGGTGAACCAGTTCGAGCTCTTTGCAATCGGGGCGCAACTGACGAAAGGCTTCGATCACCCCGAAAGTCAGGCCGCTGCCACCATGAACAGCAATGCCCGCGGGCTTGTTGATCACGATCAGCGCCTTGTCTTCGAAGACAATCGAGGCCTCGAGCCGCTGCAACAGGCCTTGTGCCAGCGGCACCGGTTCGTCGCGCTCAGGCACGCGAACCGGCGGCACGCGCACGATATCGCCCGCCTGCAGCTTGTACTCGGGCTTGATCCGACCTTTGTTCACGCGCACTTCGCCCTTGCGCAAAATGCGATAAATCAAGGTCTTGGGCACGCCTTTGAGTCGGGCGAGAAGGAAATTATCAATGCGTTGGCCGGCATATTCCGGCGAGACCTCAAGCAGTTGTACGCCTGGAGTCGGGGGGGTAGTCGTCGTCATGGCGCGGATGATAACAATTTTTTATGGAATTGAAGCACTTAATCATTGCTGCTATAGTCGCGAACGTCGCCAAAAGCGGCCTGGACAGCGGACCAACGGTCAAAAACCGGCCCTGACCAACGCAATTCACCAGGACGCGAGGCCGTCCTACGGGGCTTTCGCTACGTAACGGTGGAGTTTGCAGGTGTAACGAGCGCAGGTGACATGAGGCCTGAATCACGCCACAAAGCAGAGTTTTCCACTCGTTTTGCGAGCCATATTCACGGCCAGTTCACAAAGTGCAGTCAGCTGCGAATGACCCCGAGCGAAGGCATCGGAAACAACGCCTAAATTAGCCATGATGCGTGACCTCCCCTTTCGGAGCTCACGGTAAATGCCAACCCGCTGCGGATTCTGCGCGCGGCAGCACCCGAATTATCAGGGATACGTGTAGGGTGGAGATGCACAACCGCCGGACTGTGTAGCAACAGGCTTTCTCAAGACGCTTCATCTCGTCCACAGCCGCTGGTTGATTCCTCCTCCTGACTGAGTGCTTAAGTAGCCACAGCAAGCAGGACGCGTACGTCGCGATGAAGGCCCACATTGGCCGGACTTCGCTGGACACGGGAAATGGCCAACCACTCCCGACGCACCTGACACCGACCGTGAGAAGTCGTGTGTGCCGAACGCCGTTTCCGGCAGCCCGGAAACCGACGGTACTACATGAAAAGAATGCTGATTAACGCAACTCAACCCGAAGAGTTGCGTGTTGCACTGGTAGATGGCCAGCGCCTCTACGACCTGGACATCGAATCCGGTGCACGCGAGCAGAAGAAGGCCAACATCTATAAAGGCCGGATTACTCGCATCGAACCAAGCCTCGAGGCTGCCTTTGTCGATTTCGGCTCTGAGCGCCACGGCTTCCTGCCCCTCAAAGAAATCTCCCGCGAATACTTCAAGAAAGCCCCGGAAGGTCGCGTCAACATCAAGGACGTCCTGAGCGAAGGCCAGGAAGTCATCGTTCAGGTCGAAAAAGAAGAACGTGGCAACAAGGGCGCCGCCCTGACCACCTTCATCAGCCTGGCCGGTCGTTACCTGGTGCTGATGCCGAACAACCCGCGTGCCGGCGGTATCTCCCGTCGCATCGAAGGCGAAGAGCGCAACGAACTGCGTGAAGCCCTGAACGGTCTGGTTGCCCCGGCCGACATGGGCCTGATCGTGCGCACTGCAGGCCTTGGCCGCAGCAGCGAAGAAATGCAGTGGGACCTCGACTACCTGCTGCAACTGTGGACCGCCATCAAGGAAGCTTCGCTGGACCGCGCCGCGCCATTCCTGATCTACCAGGAAAGCAACGTGATCATCCGCGCGATCCGCGACTACCTGCGCCAGGACATCGGCGAAGTGCTGATCGACAGCGTTGAAGCCCAGGACGAAGCCCTGACCTTCATCCGCCAGGTAATGCCGCAGTACGCCAGCAAGATCAAGCTGTACGAAGACAGCGTGCCGCTGTTCAACCGTTTCCAGATCGAAAGCCAGATCGAAACCGCTTTCCAGCGCGTTGTCGAACTGCCTTCCGGCGGCTCCATCGTGATCGATCCGACCGAAGCCCTGGTGTCCATCGACATCAACTCGGCGCGTGCCACCAAAGGCAGCGACATCGAAGAAACCGCACTGCAAACCAACCTTGAAGCGGCCGAGGAAATCGCCCGTCAGTTGCGCCTGCGCGACATCGGCGGCCTGATCGTCATCGACTTCATCGACATGACCCCTGCCAAGAACCAGCGCGCCGTGGAAGAAAAAGTCCGCGAATGCCTGGAAGCCGACCGCGCTCGCGTGCAAGTCGGTCGCATTTCGCGCTTCGGCCTGCTGGAAATGTCCCGTCAGCGCCTGCGTCCATCCCTGGGTGAAAGCAGCGGCATCGTCTGCCCGCGTTGCAACGGCACCGGCATCATCCGTGACGTTGAATCGCTGTCCCTGGCGATCCTGCGCCTGATCGAAGAAGAAGCCCTGAAAGACCGTACCGCCGAAGTTCGTGCACAAGTGCCGATCCCGGTGGCGGCATTCCTGCTCAACGAAAAACGCAACTCGATCACCAAGATCGAACTGCGCACCCGTGCCCGCATCGTCATCCTGCCGAACGATCACCTCGAAACGCCGCACTTCGAAGTACAGCGCCTGCGTGACGACAGCCCGGAAGCCGCGACCAACCAGTCCAGCTACGAAATCGCCGCTGCCGCTGCCGAAGTCGAAGAAGTCCAGCCAGCCGCTGCGACCCGCACCCTGGTTCGCCAGGAAGCTGCGGTCAAAACGGCCCCGGCCCGTGCCAACGCTCCGGTGCCGACCGAAGTGGCCGCTCCAGCCCCTGCCCCGGCCGCCGTACCGGAGCCAAGCCTGTTCAAAGGCCTGGTGAAATCGCTGGTGAGCCTGTTCGCCACCAAGGAAGAGCCTGCCGCACCGGTTGTGGTTGAAAAACCTGCCGCCGAGCGTCCGGCCCGCAACGAAGAGCGTCGCAACGGTCGCCAGCAGAGCCGCAACCGTAACGGTCGCCGTGATGAAGAGCGCAAGCCTCGCGAAGAGCGTGCACCGCGTGAAGAACGCGCACCACGTGAGCCGCGTGAAGAGCGTCAGCCACGGGAAGTGCGTGAACCTCGCGAAACCCGCGAAGAAACGCCAGCGGTAGCCCGCGAAGAACGCGCACCACGTGCGCCTCGTGAAGAACGTGCACCGCGCGCTCCGCGTGAAGATCGCAAGCCACGTGGCGAGCGTGAAGAACGCGTTCGTGAACTGCGCGAGCCTCTGGATGCCGCTCCGGCTGCTCCGGCCGCCGCTGCTACCGCTACGGCTGCTACCGCTGAAGAACGCCCGGCTCGTCAGCCACGTGAAGAACGCGCGCCACGCCCACCGCGTGAAGAACGTCAGCCACGTGCCGAACAAGCTGCCGCAGCCGCAACTGAAGAAGAACTGACCACCAACGAAGAGCAACTGTCGGAAGACGGTCAGGAAAGCGCCGAAGGCGATCGTCCACGCCGCCGCTCCCGTGGTCAGCGTCGTCGCAGCAACCGTCGCGAGCGTCAGCGTGACGCCAACGGTAACGTGATCGAAGGTTCGGAAGAGTCCGAGTCCGGCGAAAACGCTGAAGCGCCAAGCACTGCCGATCTGGCCGCCGGCCTGGCTGTCACCGCAGCTGTTGCCAGCAGCGTGATCAGCGCTCCAGCAGAAGCTGAAGCCAATGTGCAAGCCGAACGCGCCACTGCCGCGACCCTGGAAGCAGCTCCGGTTGAAGCGCCAGTCGTTGAAGCGACCACACCGGTCGAAGTCACCGCCTCGCCGGAAATCGAAGTGGCGCCAGCGCCAGAAGCTCAGCCTGCTGTTGAAGCGGCTGCCGAGCCAGCGCCAGTGGTAGAAGCACCTGCCCAGGCTGCGGAAGCGGTTGTTGAAACCGTGACTGACACCGTGCGTGAAGTTCGCGAAGAGCAAACCGCATTCAACTGGGTTGCCGAGCCAGCCGTCGCTGAAACCGCTGCACCAGCCGCTGAAACCCAAGTGGCAGAAGCCATGGTTTCCGAGCCGGTGGTTGCCGCAGCAGAACCGGCCCCGGCGCCGGTGGTTGAAGCGCCAGCCGTTGAAGCACCGGTCGTTGCCCAAGCACCTGCACCAGTGGTCGAAGCCGCTCCTGCCAGCGCCCTGACGCCAAGTGGCCGTGCGCCTAACGACCCGCGTGAAGTGCGTCGTCGCAAGCGTGAAGCCGAGCGTCTGCAGAAGGAAGCTGAACTGGCTGCCGCTGCGGCTCCAGCTGAAGCGGTTGTCGCTGCCGAGCCTGCACCGGTTGCTGCTGAAGTGGTTGAGGCAGCTCCTGCCCCGGCTGCCGAAGTGGCTGCCGAGCCGGTTGAGTCGGTGATCCACGAAGCACCGCGCTCCGTTCAGGAAGCGGTAGAGCAACACGAGCAAGCCCAGGAAAAAGAACACGAGCCTAAACCTCTCGTCTGATTCCATCGGCCACTAAAAAGCCCCGCCTGGTGATCCAGGCGGGGCTTTTTCATGTCTCGTGCAATCACACGGTTCCTTGTGGGAGCGGGCTTGCTCGCGAAGGCGGTGGATCATCCAACACCTCAGTTGACTGCCAGGCCGCCTTCGCG